>JAFNZQ010000163.1 GCA_017382775.1 Spirochaetaceae bacterium | reverse complement strand
TGTGCCCTCCCGAATAAACTTTTCCACGAATTCTCGGCTTTCCGCATTCCCCTCCGAATGACAAAACTCCTTGGACAATTCCACCTTTGGCAAAATTTCGTTTTCAAAGGCAATTTGCAATCCGTTTTCGTTAACACGATGGACAAAGGCCTCGGGAATAATAGCAAAATTGTCATTTTCCGAAAATTCACCTCCGGGAGAAAAGCCTTTGGCCTTTATAAAATCGATGGCCGCTTCCATTTCTGCCCGAGAAAAGGTCTTGTATTTTTCCGATTTCAACAGGGATGCAACAAAGTTTTTATGTAAAATGTGGGAAAAATTTTTGTTCGTCCAAAGGTCATCGTCATTCAAAAGGATTTTTGCGCATTGAGGAGAACAAGAATCTCTGTTTACCCGAAAACGCAAAGATTTTAGTGGAGACGAAAAGGCAGTTCCCACAGGATTCAAAAGGCGAACGGTCTTCAATGATTTTTTGAGAATAAATTCCTGTTTGGGAGTTAACTTTTCCGGAACTTTTTCCCCCAAAGGAAAAAACAAGGTTCGTGGCGGAAAAAGATTAAACCCGTTGCTATCCAAATTTTGAATTATCCTTTCGCAAAAATCCTTTATGTCCGGAGAAAGATTTTCGTACCGTAATTCGTTCAAAAGATGGGATTGCAGTGTTTGGCGAGAATCGGCCATCAATTCGTTATTAAAGTCCGTTTCACCCTTACGGTTGTGAGAAGAAAGCTTTTTTCGCAACCTTTGCAGCGATTTCGTATTTTCTCGCACGGAATCTCGAATTTCCAAAGCGGGATTTTTTTGTATCTGCTGTAAAATTTCCTCACGCAAATCCGCACTGTTCATGGTCAGCATTTTAACCGATTGTTGCATCTGGGGAGAAATAACCTGTTGTTGCCTTTGTCCTTGAACCAGCCTAAAATCACTCATTTTGGCTCCGAGTTAATTCCCGAATTAGGGAAATTGTATCTCCCATTCCCCGTAATGCCCAAAGTTTATCTGCCTCCGACGGATTTCCCCCATTCTTAATCGCCAATTCGGAATTTTTCGCCGCAATATCGCCACCAATTAAATTTTTTGCCATAATTTTTTCGTCAAAATCCCGAAATGCGGAACTTATCTCATCGTCACCGGCACAAACAAAGGAAGAATCTTGAAGAAGCCCATCCTCTTCAATGACAAATTCGAAAGTGTCGCCACCCAAATAATATCTTTCCGCATCTTGCTGAATCACTTGAGGATACTTCACAAGCTGAACAGGTGTTTTTCGCACAAAATCGTCACCGGCATTTTGCAAAAGAGGCACCGTATTTGTTATAACAACAATTTTCGGCTTCTTCCGCCATTTACAAACCTTTGTGAATGAAACTATCAGCGGCTCTCCGTTTTCAAACCACTTCGGAACCACCAAATTTCCGATAACCGCCGATTCCTTGCCATCGGGGATTTTCCCGAAAATGGATAAAGCCAAATTCCGCTTTTCAATGATTGTAAAATCCTCCAAGCCAAAAAGGTAAATAAGCTTCATGACAACCAAACTTTGAGAATAAGGCTCCACAACCATGTAGTTTTCCGAATCCGCGGTAAAACTGTCCACAAAAAATTTTTCCGTGGCGGAATTATACCTTTCGATTTTTTCTTCCTGAACGGTATCCAATCGCTGGATTTTATAAAAGGAAGAAGCCGTGGGTGGCGGACTGAAACAACCTAAAAGAGAATTTACAATTATCAAAATCAAAATCAGTTTAGCCATTGACAGATTCTGTCCTCCACGCCATCCAAGGTTTTGAAACACCGCGCCGTTTCCGGCAAACTCCGCAAAAAAACCTCGCCGTAAAACTTTTCCGTAATACGCCTGTCCAGTGCAACCACACAGCCCACATCGCTACCGCACCGCATCAGCCGCCCAAATCCCTGTTTAAACTTAATTGCGGCTTCGGGAATGCTCAATTCCATAAAGGGATTGCCACCGGCTTGCTCAATCATATCGCTTCGTGCGGAAAAAACCGGATCGGAGGGGACAGGGAAAGGCAACTTCACGATTATCACTTGGGAAAGGGACTTCCCCGGAACATCCACGCCCTGCCAAAAGGAATCCGTTCCGAATAAAACGGAACTTTCGTTTTCCCGAAAAGTTTCCAAAAGCCTGTGTCGGTCATCATCATTTTGACACAAAACGGAATATCCATCTTCTCCAAGACCTTCTCGCACCGCCGAACAACATTCTCGCAACTGTCCGTAGGCGGTAAAAAGCACCAAAGTTCGCCCTTCCGCAGCCCGAATCAGTGAAATCAAGGTTTGGGACACAGCGGAATTAAATTCCTTTTCGGTGGGAAAGGGAATATCCGAGGGAATGCAAAAAAGAACATTTTCCTTGTAATTAAAAGGTGACGGAAACTGCTTTTCAAAAATTTCCTTATCCACTTCAACTTCGTCCTTAAAAAGTGAATGCATTTTCGGCATAAGCCCAATTCGCTGCTTCCAATAATCAAAAGATGAAGCAATTTGCAAAGTTGCGGAAGTACA
>JAFNZQ010000162.1 GCA_017382775.1 Spirochaetaceae bacterium | reverse complement strand
GGTTTTTCCCAAGGCAATTCGCATCTGCCATCCGCCGGAAAAGGTTTCGCAATTTTTGTTGAAATCTTCCCGTTGAAAGCCCAAACCGGTCAAAATTTCGTCAATGCGGCGGGCTCGGCTTTGAAAATCCGGATTTTCCAATTTTTCGTGGAGGGAATTGTATTCTGCCAAGAGAATTTTTTGGCGATTTTCGTCGGAGTGATGTAACTCTTCGGTGATGGCAGCCAAATCCTTTTCCGCTTGAATAAAGGATGCGAAAACGCTTTCCATTTCTTCGTAAAGGGATTTTCCCCGGTGAACAATGCCCCATTGCGGCAGGTAGGAAATGGTGGCTCCGGCTGATTTTACCACGTCGCCGCTGTCTCCTCCTTGAAGACCGCAAAGGATTTTCATCAATGAACTTTTGCCGCAACCGTTGGCACCGGCCAAAGCGGCCTTCGTTCCGTTTTGTAAATTGATTGAAGCGTTTTTAAGTATGTCCCTTTCGCCGAAGGCAAGGGACAAATTTGAAAATTGAACAAAGGCCATAAATAATTCCGGTTAATGAGATTTGCCACGATGCCGTTCTTTCCAAAAAAAACTGCGACGTACGGAAACCGTGTTTCCGGTGACAGAATTTGTGTCTCCGATTTTTAAAATTTTCGCAGCTTCCGGTGAAAGCTCCACCAACACGTCCCGATTTGCCGATGTGGAAGCTCCCGTAACGTTCATGGCCAGAGAGTGTCCCGTGGTCATATTTTTAACGACAACCTTTTCGCCACTGCTAAATTTATTTGATCTGCATTCAATACTTTTTTGGGAAAAATTTTTTCCCGGACTTTTTACGGCGACACCTTCCCAAAAAATTCCGCTGTCATTGGCCGCAACACTGAAAAAGCGATCTTCGCCGGGTAAAATTTTCTCCGTTTGTTTTGTGGTGCCGAGTTTGCTGCGAATCTCGAAAACGTAAGTTTCCGCATCCAGGCCGTCCAAAATAATTTTTCCGCCTTCCGAAACTTTCCCCACCTTAATGTTGTCCAGATAAACGTATCCGGAAATTTCGCTGGCAATTTCCACGGAACTTTTCCCATCGCTTTGAGAACTGCTGTTTTTCTTGGCGGATAATCCGACTTCGGGAATTTGGGCGAAAACCTCCACCGAGAAAACTAAAAACCCAATCATCAATGGGAAAAAACACTTTTTCATAAAAAACCTCGTCGATAAACTATCGGCTGAAAAAAGGTTTAGGTTAAGCAAAGAAAGTTTCTTACTCCACTCGTCCCAAAATCAACGGTCGCTGTTCCGGTTTTTCCCCGCAAAATTCAGTGGCCTTCCGAATACGTTTTTCGGATTCGGCCGCGGAATCTTCGCTGTTGGCAAAAATTGTGGCAAAGGTTTCTCCTTTTTTCACGAATTCGCCGGTTTTTTTGAAAACCTTAATTCCCACGGAAAAGTCGATTTCATCCTCTTTTCTGTTGCGACCGGCACCTAAAACCAAGGCTGCCAATCCGTAACCCTCGGTGTCGATTTTGGAGATGTAGCCGTCTGCTTCCGCCTTGACTTCCCGAAGAATTTTTGCCTTTTCAAACTTGTCCGTATCCAAAATAACCGCAGGATCCCCACCTTGAGCTTTGACCATTTCCACCAAGGTGTTAAATCCGGCACCGCTGTCCAAGGCATTTTTTGCCATTTTG
>JAFNZQ010000161.1 GCA_017382775.1 Spirochaetaceae bacterium | reverse complement strand
ACCGTTGCTGCTCCGCAGAGTAAGCTGTTGTACGTGGAACTGTGCGCCCCCGAGGGTTATGTAGTCGAGACAAAGAAATTCAAGCTCGACGAAAAGGGCTGTTGCAACGGCGAATTTGAACTGAAGCCCTCGCTGCTATCAGGCTATTATGAGGTACGCGCATACACGCGTTACATGCTCAACTGGGGCGACGATGCAGTGTTCAGCCGAGTGTTTCCTGTGTACGACAAAGTGAACGGCGATAATTTCGATTTTCGCAACATGCTCGACCGCAAGCGTGGCTTTCTCTATCGTGGCGAGTGGGTGACGCATGAAGGCAAAGAACCGACGCTCAATTTTTACCCTGAGGGTGGTAATCTTATAAACGGCATTGAAACAAAGGTTGCCTTTGAGCTTCGCGACAAAAGCGGAAAGCCGTTGAATGATACAATCGCTATTTTCGCCGATAAAGAGCCGTTACTGACAACAGTTGCCACACACAATGGAAAAGGATACTTTATGTTCACTCCGCAGGCGGATGTAAAGTATCGCGCTGAGGTTGTTTCTGAAAAGAAAAAATACAAATTTTCCTTTAATATGGCCTTCAATCGCTGCTCGAATTCTCCGCGATATTTCGTTCCGGCAACAATTTGTGCCATGTCCAAAGCGATAATACGTTTGTTTTGCAGAAAGGGCGGAACCTTACCGGCGGCAATTTGTGCCGCCAAACCTTCCACTATGGCCGTTTTTCCCACACCCGGCTCTCCCACCAAAACGGGGTTATTCTTTGTGCGTCGAGCAAAAATTTGTATCAATCGGTGAATTTTGTCCTTTCTGCCGATTATGGGATCTGTTTTGCCATCTGCCGCGGCCTTGGTCATGTCCTTGCCGTATTCGCTGAGCAAGGATTTGGGCTGTTGCGGTTTGGGGTGTGGCTTTGTTCCCGAAGCACCGGCGGAATTGATGTCGTTCAACAGATTTGTCAGCAACTTTTGTTGTTTTTCACGGGTTTCCTTTGTGCCGTCCATGTCGTCTCCCACCCATTGGTCACGGGGAATGCCCGACAGGTTTTCCATGTCGCCGGTATTGTCCAAGGCGTAGATTTTTTTCACCATGGGTGCAATCTTGTTGGGGAAAAAGCCCGTTTCTCGCAAGAAATTTTGGGTTTCGCTGCCGATTTCGTTGGTGAGGGCAATTAAAATATGTTCCGTCCCCACATAAGTGCTTTTCAGTGATTCGGCCTCAATGGCGGCAATGCTGAGAACGGTTTTCATTCTGGGGGAAAGGGCCAATTTTTGCGGGAGGATTATTCCATGGGGGCTGTACGGACCCAGTTTTCTTTCCAAAAGGCCAATCAACGCGGATTTGTCAAAGCCACTGGCTTCCAGGTAATTCACAGCCAATGAGGCAATTCCCACATTATCGCAACCTAAAATGGCCAGCATAACGTGTTCCGGCTGAATTTGTTTTGCACCGAAGCACAATGCCCGATTACCTGCGTGGTAAAAAATCAATTCTTTTGCTTTGACGGAAAGTTCCGCGAACATATATCCTCCTGAAAGTAAAAAAATCTTTTTACATTATATCTGCAAATTTTTTTTTCGTCAATAAAATTTCCCGAAAATCCCCATTTCTCTCAAATAATTTTCAAAAAATGTTAAAATTTTCGAAAAAATGCGAAATTTGAAAAAAAATTAAAAAAAAAATCGTTTTTTTTCGATTTTCCCTTGACAAGATTTTTATAGTTTGATAAAATAGCCTAAATTATATTGCCTTTGTAGCTCAGACGGTAGAGCACAACCATGGTAAGGTTGGGGTCAGCGGTTCGATTCCGCTCGAAGGCTTAACTGCCCACGTGGCAAGTTTGGAGGAAGTCATGGCAAGTAAAAAAACCGCTGTTGAAATCGTGGCACTTCAATGCACGGAATGTAAACGCAGAAATTACACAACGACCAAAAATCGTAAAAATTTACAAGGTAAACTTGAGTTCAGTAAGTATTGTCCCTTTGATAAGAAGCATACACTTCATAAAGAAACAAAGGTGAAATAATTTATAGGTCAGTAGCTCAACTGGCAGAGCATCGGTCTCCAAAACCGAGGGTTGAGGGTTCAAGTCCTTCCTGGCCTATGTTTTTTTTAAGAGGGTTTTAATGAATAAACTTGTTCGTTTTGTGAAAGAGTGTGTTGCGGAACTTCGAAAGGTGGTTTGGCCCGGTCGTGATGACGTTGTGTCATCGGTGGGCGTTGTCTTGGTTTCCACTCTTGTTATCGCCATGATTCTCGGTTTGTTGGATTTTGCATTTTCCACAGGCATGAATTTCGTTTTTGGGTGATTTATGGCAAGGGGTTGGTACATCATTCAGACTTCCAGCGGATACGAAGGACGTGTTGAGGCAAAAATTCGGAGCATGATGGAATCCGGTGAATTGCCCGCCAATATCGTGTTCGATGTAAAGATTCCCGTGGCGGAAAGTACGGAAATTCGCAATGGGAAGAAGAAGGTGGTCTCTCATAAATTTCTTCCCGGTTACATTCTCATGGAGTTGGATCTCAACGAAAGCGCTTGGCGTATTGTGGGTGTGGCTCTTCGTAAAATCAACGGTTGTGCCGGGTTCTTAGGTTCAAAAAATTCAATTCCCCATCCCATTTCCGATGATGAAGCCTTGTCTGTTTTGCAGAAAATGGGTGGCGTCAGAGGTGAGCGTTCCTCTCGTGTGGGACAAAGTTTCTCCGTGGGCGAAAATGTTAAAATCATCGACGGCTCTTTCGCATCCTTTACCGGTGTGGTGCAGGAAGTTATGGGCGGCAAGGGTCGTTTGAAAGTATCTGTGGGGATTTTCGGACGGGAAACCACAGTTGAAGTTGACTGCAATCAAGTCGAAAAGAGTTAATATATTGGGAGAGGCATTGCCTCGATAACACCAAGGAGTTTTTATGGCAAAAAAGAAGGTTACTGCAATTATTAAGTTGCAATGTCCTGCGGCAAAGGCCACCGCGGCACCGCCTATCGGTCCCGCTCTCGGTCCCCATGGCGTAAGCGCCCCGCAGTTCGTTCAGCAATTCAATGAACGCACCAAGTCGATGGAACCCGGGCTTACAATCCCCGTGGTTATCACAGTTTATCAGGACAAGAGTTTTTCCTTTATCTTGAAAACACCGCCTGCCGCCGTTTTGATTCGCAAGGCAGTGGGTATCGAAAAGGGTTCCGGAAATCCTTTGAAAGACAAGGTCGGTGTTTTGAATGCGGCATCTCTTGAAGAAATCGCCAAGACGAAGTTGCCCGATCTTAACGCCAACGATCTCGAAGCGGCAAAGAAAATTATTGCGGGTACAGCTCGCAGTATGGGCGTGGAGGTTGAGAGATGAAACACGGAAAGAAATATGTAGAGGCTGTAAAAAAGGTGGATGCTTCCAAAGCCTATCCCCTTGCCGAAGCCTTAGAGTTGGTAAAACAGGTTAAATACGCCAAGTTTGACGAAACCGTGGAAATTCACGTGAACTTGAAAATGAGTAAAAGCCATACCGTTCGTGATACGGTGGTTCTTCCCAATCAGTTCAAGGGTGAAAAACGGGTTTTGGTGTTTTGTAAAGAAGATCGCATCAAGGAAGCCTTGGATGCCGGTGCCGCATATGCCGGTGCTGACGAATATATCACCAAGGTGAAAGACGGATGGTTGGATTTTGACGTGGCTGTGGCTACTCCCGACATGATGAAGGATGTGGGACGTTTGGGTATGGTCTTGGGACGAAAGGGCCTTATGCCCAACCCCAAAACCGGTACTGTAACCACGGACATTGCCGCTGCCATTGCCGAGTTGAAAAAAGGACGCAGTGAATACCGCGCCGATAAAACCGGTATCGTTCATTTCGCCATTGGTAAGGTTTCCATGGATACGGGTAAAATTTCCGAGAATGCCGAATCAATTCTTTCCGAACTTGTTCGAAAGAAACCCGCCGATGTAAAAGGCGAGTGGATTCGCAGTATTTCCGTTAATTCCACAATGGGCCCCGGTGTTTGGGTTGAACATAAGGAAGGTGTATAATGGCAATGTTGGCAAAGAAAATTCAAAATTCGAAAACGGTGGCCATTGATGAAGCCCAGGGCAAATTAAAAGAGTATGCTGACTACGTTTTCGCCGATTATCGAGGACTTACCGTAGAGCAAATTACCGCTTTGCGTTCCAAGTTGCGAGAAAAGAACTGCGAATTTCACGTTGTGAAAAACAGTTTCACTCGTTTGGCCTTTGAAAAAATGAAGATTGAAGGTGTTGCCGATTATTTGATCGGACCTACCGCCATTGCAATGTCCAATGAAGACACCAATGAGGTGGCGAAAATCCTCTTCGATTTTTGCAACGAGGCTCCCTCCTTTTCTGTAAAAGGTGCTTGGGTTGAAAATTCCGTTTACGACTTCGAGAAAATTGAAGCTTTCTCCAAGTTGCCCGGAAAGAAGGACTTGATTGCAATGATTGCTTCCACAATCAATGCACCTGTTCAGAAATTGGCTGCTACGTTGCAGGCCTATGTGGATAAAATGCAGGAAGAAGGTGGTGCTCCCGCCGCTCCCGCAGGAGAGGCAAAGGCAGAAGCCCCGGCCGCTGATGAAGCAAAGGCTGAAGCCCCGGCTCCGGAAGCAGCAGCTGAGGGAAGTGCAGAAGCTCCGGCAGCGGAGACTCCCGCAGAGTAAAACAGTACATTGGGGATTCAGGCTTCGGTGCTGTCGTCCTGTTTCCCTTCTAACCGCATTGCGGTGAAATAAATTTATAAATAGGAGAATAATATGGCAGCAAAAATTTCAAACGAGGACATTTTAGAGGCAATTGCCAATATGACCGTTATGGAAGCATCCGAACTGGTTAAGGCAATGGAAGAAAAATTCGGTGTTACAGCCGCCGCTCCCGTGGTGGTAGCCGGTGCAGGTGCCGCAGCAGGTGGTGCAGCCGCTGAGGAAAAAACCGAATTCAACGTTACACTGGAAAGTGTTGACGCATCCAAGAAAATTGCGGTTATTAAGGAAGTTCGTACCGTTACCGGTCTCGGCCTGAAAGAAGCAAAAGACTTGGTTGAAGGCGCTCCCAAACCCTTGAAAGAAGGTGTTTCCAAGGAAGAAGCCGAAACCATCAAAAAGGCTATTGAGGCTGCCGGTGGCGTTGTCAAGATTTCCTAATTTACTTAAAACCCCGATGAAAATCGGGGTTTATTTAATAAAAAGTTCTCATTTGTGCGCAGGGTAATTATATTAGTGCGCAATTTTTTTATTTGTGATGTGGGGAGGCAAGGATGTTTGCTGATTCGTGGAATGTAAATCGAAAATACATTGGAAAAAATATTCAAAACTATATGGAATTGCCGAATTTAGTGGATATACAAACGGCTTCTTACGAAAAATTTTTACAATGCAAGAAATTAGCTGCCGGAGAGGAGCTTGAAAATATAGGATTGCAAAGTGTCTTCACTTCAATCTTTCCCATCGTTAGTGCCAACGAAGACATGGCATTGGAATATGAATTTTATACCCTTGATATGGATCGTATCAAGTATTCCGAATACGATTGCAAAAAGAAAGGACGTACCTATGCCGTTCCTTTGCGTGCTCGTATCAATTTGACCTTTTACGAAACCGGTGAAATCCGTCAAAAAGACATTTATTTGGGTGATATCCCCTTAATGACCGACCGAGGTACATTTATTATCAACGGTGCAGAACGAGTTGTTGTATCCCAGCTTCACCGTTCGCCGGGTGTTATCTTCACGGAAGAGAAGGAAGGTGTTTTTTCCAGCCGACTGATTCCCTACCGCGGAAATTGGTTGGAGTTTGAAATTGACCGCCGCCACAATGTGGTTATGGCCAAGGTTGATCGCAAAAAAGGTATTTTGGCAACTTTGTTCCTCCGTGCTTTGGGCATCGATACTCGCGAAAAAATTATTCGCTGCTTCCATGGTGTTCAGGAAGTTTCCGTTTCCGATGATCGAGAAACGAAGGAAAATTTGGTGGGACGAGTATTGGCTTCATCCGTTCTTGTGGACGATGAGAGTGGCAGCGATGAAAAGCGAAAACTTTTCCGTGCCGGCGAAAAATTAAATCCCCATACCATTGACGATATTCTTGCCCACGGTGTTTCGAAAATCGATGTTATCGACTTCGAATGCAAAAATTCTTTGAATTCCAACATGATTATCAACTGTTTTGAGCGAGAGGACATTCGTTTCCCGCCGGATGATGAGCACGACGAGCCCACACCCCAGGAAGCGGTTACCATGCTGTATTCCATCCTTCAGGCCGGAAATAACATGATGACCACGGAAAGTGCCCTTCAAGATTTGAAAACAACTTTCTTTTCTTCAAGACGGTATGAATTGGGTGCTGTGGGACGCTACAAATTGAACAAAAAATTCAATTACGAAAACGGAGAAGGGGAGTTTAACGTTCCCGGAACTGACATTGTGTACAATCGCAATCCTCAGGAAAATGTTTTGACGATTCAGGACATTATCTCCACAATTCGCTTTTTGATAAATGTGAACGATGGTCGTGAATCCATTTCCGATATTGATCACTTGGGTAATCGACGTGTTCGTTCCGTGGGTGAACTTCTCACCACACAAATGAAAGCGGCAGTGTCGAAAATCGACCGAATTGCCAAGGAAAGAATGACATCCAAGGATAGGGAAACATTGAAGCCCCAGGATTTGGTTTCCATCAAACCTTTGGCATCCACATTGAAGGAATTTTTCGGATCCAGCCAGCTTTCCCAGTTCATGGATCAGGTAAATCCCTTGTCGGAAATGACACATAAACGTCGTTTGAACGCCTTGGGCCCCGGTGGTCTTTCCCGTGATAGGGCAGGCTTTGCTGTGCGTGATGTTCACTACACCCATTACGGCCGAATTTGTCCCATTGAAACTCCGGAAGGTCCAAACATCGGTTTGATTTTGTCCCTGGCAATTTACGCAAAGGTTAATGAATACGGATTTTTGGAATCTCCTTTCCGCAAAATCGAGGACGGAAAGGCCACGGAAACGGTGGAATACTT
>JAFNZQ010000160.1 GCA_017382775.1 Spirochaetaceae bacterium | reverse complement strand
CTTCGGAAAAAGTGTTGCCCTCGGTGGTACATTTTTGCTCCTTATAATAACGGGGACAGTGAAGTACATTCCCTTTGCCACCCGAAGTTCCCTTAATTCCATGTTGCAACTTTCCGGCGAAATTGAAGAAGCCGCATTGATACAAAATACTCCCTGGTGGAAACGGATGACAGGAATCATCATTCCCATACAAAAACCCTCGATTTTGTCGGGATTTTTACTTCCTTTCATGACCTGCTTGCGAGAATTAACCCTGTTTATGCTACTTTGCGATCAGTTCAAAATCATGACCACCGCCATGGATTACTTTGACGAAATGGGCTTGTATGCTTTTTCCAGCGGAATGAACCTTATTTTGATTTTAACAATTTTGATTTTAAACGCAGTTGTCAATAAACTCACCGGCGCCGGTTTGGATAAGGGCGTGGGAAGTTGATTTTTGATTTACGCGAAAAGGATTTTTTATGCCGAAGATAGTTTTGGAAAATGTTACAAAACGGTGGGGAAAATTTTATGCGGTGGATAACCTCAGTTTAACCATCGACGACAATGCCTTTGTTACCTTGCTGGGTTCTTCGGGGTGCGGAAAAACCACAACCCTCCGAATGATTGCCGGATTGGAAACTCCCACGGAGGGAAGAATCACCATAGGCGACACAGTTGTTTTTGACAGCAAAAAGGGAATCAACATTCCCGCCAACAAACGAAAAGTGGGCTTTTTGTTCCAAAATTATGCTTTGTGGCCCAATATGACAGTTTACAAAAATATCGCCTTCGGGTTGGGAAATATAAAGGAAGAAATGCCGGTTTACAACTTTGAAGCAAAGCAGCTGGCTCGCCTAATGGAAATTCTTCGCAACCCCAATGAGGTGATAACCACAATTAACGGATGCCGAGATTCAAAGGGAAAAATCGACGAAGAAAAGGTTATCGTTTCCCTAATAGACACCTTTGAAATTTCCGTTTTTACGGCGAAAAAACTTTTCGGATTTAAAATCCACGAAAACGAAGAATCTGTGAAAACAATATTGGCGGATTTGGAAAATTCCTTGGAAAAAATCCGAAAGGATTTGGAAGTAAAAAATCTTTCCCTCAACGATGATTTTGCCCTAATGGAACAGGGAAAGGTCTGCCAAAAGGTGAGGAAGCTTCATCAAGAAGAAATTGATTTAACCGTTCGCCGTGTGGCCCGTGTTGTGAAAATCGGAATGTTCATGGATCGCTATCCCGCAGAACTTTCCGGCGGCCAACAACAGCGAGTGGCCATTGCTCGCACCTTGGCTCCCGAACCCACGGTGCTTTTCATGGATGAACCTTTAAGTAACCTGGATGCGAAATTGCGACTGGAAATGCGTTACGAACTGCAACGCCTCCATTTCGAAACCGGAAGCACCTTCGTATACGTTACCCACGACCAAATGGAAGCCATGACATTGGCTACGAAAATTTGTCTTTTGGATAACGGAGTTTTGCAACAGTATGATGATCCCCTAACGGTTTACAACCGCCCTCGCAACCTTTTCGTGGCCGATTTTGTGGGAAATCCCGGTATTAATTTCGTGGATGCGGCAGGCCAATCCCATGGGAAGAAAATGTCTCTGT
>JAFNZQ010000014.1 GCA_017382775.1 Spirochaetaceae bacterium | reverse complement strand
GTCTCCCAAGGTGAATTTTCGGGAAAAGTTGAATTTACGGCGTTCCCGAATAATGTAATTACCGGTCTCTTCTTTTTCCGCCTCCTCACTGTGTCGTGCCGTAACCGTCAGAACGTGATTTTTCACGTTGACCTCAATGTCCTTCTCGTCCACCCCGGGAAGATCCATGTCAATTACATATTTATCCTTCAATTCCCGCACATCAACACGGGGAGCCGCCCCGTCTTCACCTTTCCCGTTGTTCACAAACAAGGGATGAAAAATCCTGTCAAAATCATTACCGCCAAAAAAAGAATCCAAAGTTGAAAGTGCATTCATATTAAACCTCCTAAAATGCTTATACCATATATAAGCAAAAACCGTGCCAACTTTTGAAAAATTTAAAAAATTTTGTTTTTTTGGGGGAGATAGTACCATTTTGTGCCGAAAACCCGACGTAATCCGTGGTTGTGATAAAAAAAATACGAAAGGAAGAGCGTTTTATCAAAAAAAACTGTTGATTTTTTTCATTCATTGTCCTAAATACTGTGTCAAAATAACACAGTATTGCCCCGAAAATTTGGAAAATTGACCTTTTGGCGAATTTGCCCCATGGGAAATGAAAAATCTTCGATATACTGTGTTAAAATGACACAGTGCGACTCGGTGAAAACTTAAAAAGGCATAATCTTTGCCACACATTCTTTGAAAATCAAAGATCGCAAATAGTTGACTCGCTGATTTTCGTTTTTTATATCCGGCGGAAATTCAATGTTCCCGCCACTGATGCCCAAAAGTAAATTTTTGGGGCTCATTCGATAAAAAATCCTATTCAGCTGGGAATGGGATATTCCGTAAATTGTTTCGGTTTTTACAGCCAGTTTCAATGCCGACAGAATTCCCAATGCCTTTTGTGCATCCAGGAATTTGGCGGATTTTACCTCGTCGATGGCTTTTTGCACGTCAAAACGGATTTCTCCCGGATGTAGAGTCTTTAATTTTTTCGTGGCAGCGACTTCCAAGGACATAATTCGCCGGGTAATTTCCTTTACAGTGGCAAGTTGTTGGCTTTCCTTTCCGGAAAAGGCGGTTTTGTTCCCCAAGGCGAAAAATCCCACATGGGGATCCAACAAATTGGGTGTGTAAGTGTTGGCGGAAAAGGGTAGGATTTTAAACTCGTCGCCCTCGGTTTCGTAAATGATTTCATCGCACATTTCCGTTTTCAATAATGCCGGAAGATGGAGTATTATTTGAAAATTAAGGCCGCTTCCCAGCTCCGAAAGTTGGGAGGAAAGATATCCGAACCTTTCGTCGGTGGCAAAATCCAGGTGTTGCTGCAATAATGCGGCAATCCTTTTTGTTTGCTCAAAGGGTGCGTCCGGGTTAAATCCATGGGAAAATCCGATTAAACGCAAATGGTCAATGAAATTTACCATCACGAAAAGGGTTTTATCCGGCGAATAGGCAATGGCGGTTTTTGGGCCCCTGGGTGCGGTTTTGGGGAGAATGTCCCGTTCTTCCAAAAGATTGGCTTCCATGGAAGAAAGTTCCGTGGTGTTTTTGAAAATTAAGGTTGCTTTGCCTCCCTGCTCTTCGGGTTGGTTTTCGGGATTTACGGGAACCAAATTGAAAAATTCGCTCAATGCGGAATAAACTCGGGAAATTACTTCCTCGCTGCTTTTTTCGGTTAAATTGGACGGAAAAAGAAAGTCTTGGAGATTTCTCGCCAGGGAAACTCTGGATGATATAACCATGTCGTCATAATTTCCCCCATCAATGGAAAAAAAGTCGGGGAAAAAGTCGTTAAAAATTCCGTTCAAAATTCTTCCTTAATAAAAGGGATTATAGCAACATTTCCGTTCACTTAACCATGTCTTTAAGTTTGTTTCGCAGAGCCGCGGCCTCTTCGTAATTATGCTCTTCCGCAGCCTTTTTCATAAGACTTAAATATTCCCGCTTTTCGCTAATGAAAGATGCGCCCTCAGTTGTGGGAAAATCTCCGGCGTAGGGTAGGCGACAGTTTATGTTGGACAGGGTTTCGGAAACGCTGTCCGCAAAAACGTTGTAGCATTCGGCACATCCCGCACTGGCACTTTGCTCAAACTCTTTCAGTGATCGGCCACACACGGGACAAACGGGAATAATTTCATCCCGTGGCTGCATTGCACGGTGTATGTGCTGAAAAATATGGTTGCGTTTTTCATCGTCCAAATCTTGCCACAGGGGTGTATGTTTTTGCATACACGAAAGGCAAATCCACAGAGAATGGGATGTTCCCGGACGGAAAAAATTCATAGTTATAAAAGCTTCACGCATTCCACATATTTCGCACTTCATAAAACTCTCCCACGCAAATTGTACAAAACATTTTAAAATATGTCAAGTGCTTTTTTTATCGGTAATTTTTTGTAAAAAAATAAAAAAAAGCCTTGTTTTATTTAAATATGCTTGACATGATTTTTAATTTATGATAAAATCACTATTGCATTATATTCCGGAGTGCTGCCGGATTTTTTAAGGAGAAGTAATGCCTACAATTAATCAGTTAATACGAAAAGGACGCAAGAGTTCCGAAAACCGGACAAAGTCTCCTGCGTTGCAATCATGCCCTCAGAAGCGCGGTGTTTGTACCCGTGTTATGACGGTAACACCCAAAAAGCCGAATTCCGCCATGCGAAAGGTTGCTCGTGTACGCCTTAGCAACGGAATCGAAGTTACGGCTTACATCCCCGGAATTGGACACAACTTACAGGAACACTCCGTTGTTTTAATTCGCGGTGGTCGTGTGAAGGATCTTCCCGGTGTTCGCTATCACATAATTCGCGGAACCAAGGATGCTTTGGGTGTTGAAAACCGAAAACGTGGCCGTTCAAAATACGGTGCCAAAAAGTCGAAGGCTTAAGGGGTAGAAAATGGGACGAAAAAATAAATCCATTGATCGAAAAATTGCGCCCGATGCTAAGTATAACAACGAGGCCGTTTCAAAGTTTGTTTGCCGAATGATGCTTCATGGAAAAAAATCCATTTGTACCAGAATTTTGTACGAAGCCATTGATAGGCTCAAAGGTAAATTGGAAGCTGCATCCAACGACATTGCTCCCCTTGATGCTTTCTTGAAAGCTGTGGATAATGTAAAGCCCGAGGTCGAGGTAAAATCTCGCCGCGTGGGTGGTGCAACATATCAGGTGCCGGTGGAGATTCGCGAAGTACGTCGCGAGGCTCTCGCCATGCGCTGGATTATCGCAGCCGCTCGTGCCAAGAAAGGACACGGAATGGCCGAATGTCTTGCTTCCGAATTGTTTGATGCTTTCAACAACACGGGAGTTGCTTTCAAGAAAAAAGAGGATACTCACAGAATGGCAGAAGCCAACAAGGCTTTCGCTCATTATCGTTGGTAATTTTTTTTACAAAAAATACCTTTTTTTGTAGTTTCCCCTTGACAGAATTTTGGTTATTTGGTAAAATAATCAAAATTCTGATTTCGAAAACCGTAAAGTCGTGCTTAGCACTTCAGGTTTTCGGGTCCGATTTTCTTAAATCGGATTGATATGGAATGCCATACCGTCACGGTTGGTGAACAGGTGGTGTTCGTCTGCGATTGCTTGAATTAACCTATAAGCAATCATCAAAGTAGTCGAACTCATCTTTTCCTTATCAAAACAAAGATTTTTATTCGGCGATTGCCGATTAATTGCCCTTAAGGTTCTATAGGAGGAATAAATGGCAAAAGAGAAGTTCGAGCGAACTAAACCACACATGAATGTTGGTACCATCGGTCACGTTGACCACGGTAAAACCACTCTTTCGGCGGCAATCACCAAGCATTGTGCCGAAAAATTCGGCGATAAAGCCTTGAATTACGATGAGATTGATAATGCTCCGGAAGAAAAAGCCCGTGGTATTACCATTAACACTCGTCACTTGGAATATCAGTCCGAAAAACGTCACTATGCACACATCGACTGCCCCGGTCACGCTGACTACATCAAGAACATGATTACCGGTGCCGCTCAGATGGACGGTGCTATTCTCGTTGTTTCCGCCCCTGATTCAGTTATGCCTCAGACTCGCGAGCACATCATTCTTGCTCGCCAGGTTGGCGTTCCTGCTTTGGTTGTGTTTCTTAACAAGGTTGACTTGTTGGATGATCCCGACTTGTTGGAATTGGTTGAAGAAGAAGTTAAAGATGTTTTGGAAGCCAACGGTTTCTCTCGCGATACACCTATCGTAAAAGGTTCCGCTTTCAAAGCTCTGCAGGACGGTGCTACTCCCGATGACAAAAAATGTATCGATGAGTTGTTGGCTAAAATGGATGAATATTTCCAGGATCCCGAACGCGATAAGGATAAACCCTTCCTTATGCCCATTGAAGATATCTTCACCATTTCCGGACGCGGAACTGTTGTTACCGGTCGTGTTGAACGCGGTGAAATCAAACTC
>JAFNZQ010000159.1 GCA_017382775.1 Spirochaetaceae bacterium | reverse complement strand
CATTTGGCGAATTGAATCCAACGTTTATGTTCACGGATACAGAAGTAAAATTCATAAACTGATTTTAATTCTTTTGGATAATGCATTGAAGTATTCCGATGACCACGGTAAGATAGCCATTATTGTGGATAAAAAAGGCGGAAAGGCCATTGTGCACGTTTATAATACGGGAAAGGGAATTGGAACGGACGACCAACAAAAAATTTTCCAGCGCTTTTACCGTGGCGACAAATCCCATTCCGATGAGGTTCAAGGTCATGGATTGGGATTATCCATTGCATTTGAAATTGCAACTTTGCATAAAACGATTATCCATGTAAAAAGTGAAGAAGGCAAGTGGGCGGATTTTTCATTCTCTCTTGATTTAGCCTAGTTGTTTTTTTCTTCCGTAAAATAACTTGCATCCGTTGAACTCATGTAGCCCATTATTTTCTTTTGTCGTTCCACCATGTATTCCGATGGGGAATCGACACGGAATCTTCGCGGATTGGGAAGGGATATTGCAATCATTGCCGCCTGATGTTTTGATAATTCCGAAGCATTGCATCCGTAGAAGTGAATTGCCGCAGCTTGGGCTCCGTAAATTCCGTTTCCCATTTCGATTACGTTGAGGTAAACTTCCATTATTCGCTTTTTCCCCCAAAAAAGTTCGATCAAAATGGTGAAGTAGGCTTCAAGAATTTTTCGAAAATAGGATTTTGTGGGGAGCAAAAATACGTTTTTGGCGGTTTGCTGGGAGATGGTACTTCCTCCACGGACAATTTTCCCGGCTTTTTTGTTTTGAGACATTGCCATTTTTATGTTTTCAATGGAAAATCCGTAGTGTTTTAGAAATTGATCATCCTCTGCTGCCAAGACTCCCCGAATCAAATGTGGTGAAATTTCATCGATGGGAACCCAACTTTTCAAAAATGGAATTGTTTTTTCTTGTTTGAAAGCCTGAACCTTACGCATTGTGTACAAAGGTGTGTAGTAAACGGGAAACCACCGTAAAATAATCACATAAATAAATGATGCGACAATGAGGGATAAAATAATTTTAACGATTAAATCGGTAATTTGCTTAAATGTTAAATTTGAAGAAAATAACATCTCCGTCCTTAACCTCGTATTCCTTGCCTTCGATGCGATATTTTCCGGCTTCGCGAATTTTAGTTTCAGTACCGAATTGTTTCAAATCTTCTATTGAATAGACTTCCGCCTTGATAAACCCGCGTTCAAAATCACTGTGGATTACTCCGGCAGCCTTTGGGGCAAAATCCCCGGCGCGAATTGTCCACGCTCGGCATTCGTCGCTTCCGGCAGTGAAAAAGGTTCGCAGCCCCATTAGGCGATATACTGCGTGGGAAAGACTTGCCAGCCCGGATTCTGTCAATCCCAACTCTTGGAGGAATTCTTTCCGTTCGTCTTTATCTTCCACATCGCAAAGTTCGGCCTCGAATTTTCCGCAAATCACAACGACCCGGGAATTTTCTTCATCGGCGATTTTTTTTACGGTTTCGATGTGGGAATTTCCGTTTTTAATTCCATCTTCATCCACATTGCAAACGTAAAGCATTGGCTTCATTGTGATTAGGTGACAGTCATAAACGGCAGCTTTTTCGTCGTCGGTTAGTTCCACGGAACGAGCCGGTTTGCCGTTTTCCAAAGCCGGCTTTATTTTTTCCAAGGCGCTTATTACAACGGCGGCTTTTTTCTGCTCGTCTTTTCCCTGCACTCGCAAAGAACGCTGGGCCTTTTCAAGGCGTTTTTCCAAGCTGTCCAAATCCGCGTAGGATAGTTCCAAATTGATTGTTTCAATATCATCGGCGGGATCGATTTTACCGGACACATGGACGATATCGCCGTCTTCAAAGCATCGAACCACATGGGCAATTACGGAAACTTCTCGTATGTGACTTAAAAACTGATTTCCCAAGCCTTCACCCTTGGATGCACCTTTAACGAGACCGGCAATGTCCACAAACTCCACAGTTGCCGGAACAACTTTTTTTGGCGAAAAGGTTTCTGTCAAAAAATCCAATCGCTGATCGGGTAAAGACACAATTCCCACATTGGGGTTGATTGTACAGAAAGGGTAATTTGCAGCCTCTGCCGGAGCCGAGGTTAATGCCGAGAAAATAGTCGATTTTCCAACGTTGGGCAATCCAACAATTCCACAATTTAATGCCATAAAAAATCCTTTATTCCGATTTTGCCGGAATTATAGTTTGAACAAAGCGAAATCCCAAATAGTTGTAGGCTTCGTCGGAGGTAAATCCGTAACGGTCGCCTGTGAGTATGAAGGATGCATAAGGGCTCCAACTTCCGCCACGGCATACTCGTTCGTATCCGTAGGAAGGGCCGGTGGCTGCATTTCCTTTTTTTACTGACGAATAGGGTGCGATCCAATCCCAGCAAAATTCAAGAACGTTCCCGCTCATATCGAATACTCCCAGCGCATTGGGAGATTGGGTTGATCCTACGGGCCGGGCTTCGGTGGCATTTCCGTCAAACCATGCCACATCTCCGCCACCGTTTTCCAGATTTTGCTTCACTGTTAAAACTCCGCTGGGGAAATCACCCCGTTGGTAAGTTCCGTCCTTTTGCTTTCTCGCTGCATATTCCCATTCGGCCTCGGTGGGTAGGCGAAATCCATTGGATGTTAAATCGCACTCGGCTAAATCGCATTTGGCGGAATCCGTTGAATCGCGAAGGACTTCACCGCGAAATTTATAGGCACAGTCAAATCCGCATATTTCGCTGAGGGCGTTGCACCAAACAATGGCGTCTCTCCAACTGATTGTGGTAACGGGCAATTTTTTACCCTCTTCGGATGGGAGCCGTCCCCGTCGTCCGCCGGTTCCTTCCTGCCCGGGATTGGCGAATTTATATCCCATTTTCTCCCCAATGGTTCGGATTTCGAACCAAAGTTGATAGGATGTTTCAAATTTGTTTATTTTAAATGAGCGTACATAACGTTTTTCCACAATTGTTTGGGTATGTTCACCAATTAAAAAGGTGTCGAATTCCACCGGAATTACGATGGACACGAGGGAAACATCGGGTAATTCAACCAGATTTCCCTCTTCTTCGGATGAAAAATCCTCATTGGTGTTTTCCAAATCTTCAATTTCCGCAGAAAATCCAAATCCACAGAAGGAAATAAAGATTAGAAGAGAGAAAATTATTTTGATTTTTTCATTCATTTTAATCCACCTTTTCGATTTTTGCTCCGGTGATATCGTCGCAATGTCTGAACGGGCTTATTTCGAAGGAAAAGTGTCGCTATACACATACTTACGATGCATATTCCGGATATAATTACGGTTCCCAAGTGACCTTTCCCGGCAAAGGGAAGAGGCACGTTCATCCCAAAGAAACTCACAATAAAGGTCGGAATCATCAAAACCAGGGAGATTACCGTGAGTTTTTTCATTATAACGTTAAGGTTGTTGGAAATAACCGATGCGAAACTTTCGATTGTCCCCATTAAAATATTGCTGTATGTTCGTGCCATTTCAATCGCCTGTCTGTTATCAATTTCAACATCGTTAAGCCATTCGCGGTCGTTTTGATCCCAAGTCAGAATGGATGAACGCAAAAGTTTTTCAATTAAAAGCTGATTGCTGGAAAGGCTGGTTGTAAACAGCACCAGGGATTTTTCCAAGTTCAGCAGCTCCAATAGAGCATCGTTTTCGATGGACACTTGCAATTCATTTTGAATTACATTTGAGCGTCGATTTATTTCTTTTAGACACCGCAAAAACAGCAAAGATGACCGGTTTAATATTTGTATTGCAAAGGCTGCAAAATCGCTTAGGTCCAAATCCTTTATGCGGCGGGATGAAATTCCCCGTAGAACTTCGCAGTCCGTCCAGCATACAGTGATGAGGGCTTTCCCATAGAATACAATTCCCAGGGGCACGGTGAAATAGGGGACGCCGGCATCATCGGATGCCACCGGGGCTCGAAGCACAATAAGTGTGTAGCTGTCGTCTCTTTCCACACGGGAAAGTTCTTCTTGGTCCAAAATGTCGACTATGTCATCCATTTCTATTCCGTAATCGTTACGCAGAACGGTAATATCATCTTTGGTCACAGACCGTGCATCCACCCACAGGTTTTTCTCGGGGTCGATCCCCGTTTTGTCACATTTTTGGAGCATTCCATCAATTTGTTGCCAAAATGTAATCATAATTCCTCCTCGCAAACCTGACGATTTGACGAAAAGGTTGTCAGGTTTGGCTCAATCTGAGTTGTTTTTACTCGGATAATCCTCCATATTACCTCCAATGTAAACTACCGTTAGTATTCTATCATATCTTTATTTTTTTGTCAAGTGGGAGATGTGCCAGGTGAGGGGAAAACGAACTATTCGAAAAATTCGAATAGTTCAACTTCGCGGCCGCAACTGTTGCAATTTTTCTAATAGTTGCTCACCGCCTTTGTTTCAAGAACCGGGGATGTATCATCCCCAACTATTCTAAAAATTCGAATAGTTGCCCTGTTCGTCTTTCGCCGGGTTGAGATGACGATGCGAGAAAAAATGTGGGTAAAATCAAATTTCCAATAGGCCTTTCAAATCGCCGGAATTTGCCCAATGGGGTAAAAAGGATGGAGCGGAAAAACAAGGCGAAATCAAAATTTTGCGATGTAAACATTCCGAAAAAAAATCGGGATAATCCTTTTCGGAAATTTTGGGAAACAAAAGCATTTTATCCCGTGTCCAAAAACGACCGATTTTGTCGTCAAATTTGCGGAGAGCCTCTTCCGTGGGCTGAAATTTTTCTGATTTGGAATCGTAAAAGGCTTTCGTAACGGCGGCCAATATTGCCCCCGGAACATTACATTCCACGGGAATTGGGTTTTCCGAATTGAAAGCGACTATGGTTATTTCTCCGAAGGGGAAGGGCGGAATAATTATCGCTGCAGAAGAATTTTCACAATCGCCGCTGTGCAAGGGAAAAATGACTGAGAAAGTCTCAATTCCAATTTTTTCAAGAAACAATTCGGCGGATTGATAATCAAAAAAGCAGGCGAAGTGTTCAAATGCAGGAAAAAGTTCCTTCAAAACCCGATTTAGCCGATTCCGATGGCGACCGGGAAGCATTCCGGAGTGATTCTGCGCCAAGGAATCCTTCAGTTGGGAACGAGCACCTCCTTCGCCCCAACCAAGTATGGCTCGTCCGCCTTGCAGATGCATATCCGTAAGACGCACACCTTTTTCCGTATAAATATAGCATTTTCGCGCCCGTTTAACGTATCCGTACAGTTTCGTCACTTTGGCATTAAGGTCAACATTTTGGTTCAAACTTTGGCTCCGTGGAAATTGGTTTCATCGATTCTGAAACAACGAGAGAAATGCAAATATTGCTACCCACATTCAATGCTGTGCGTCCCATATCGAAAAGTCTATCTATTCCGTAAATTATCATTATCAAATCCAGCGGGATTCCCAGGGGTTCCAAAACCATTGCCAGCATTAGAACCGCCGTTCCCGACACTCCTGCCGCACCCATGGTGGCAATCATTGCAGTCAACGTTGCCATTATTATTTGTGCCATGGAAAAATCTGCTCCGGAAAGTGATGATAAAAACACTATTGCAACAGCATGATAAATGGAAGTTCCGTTTAAGTTCATGCTGGCTCCCAATGAAAGAACAAAGGATGCAATCCCGGGTTCGCACCCTAATTTTTCGGAACAATCCTTTGATAAAGGAAGTGTCGCTGTGGAAGATGCTGTGGTAAAGGCAAAAATCAATGCGGGCGATGCCACCTTAAAATATTTCCACAAAGAAATTTTGGCCAACAAAAATGTCATAATCGGGAAAGCGACTATTATGTGGACAATGTATCCCACATAGGCGCACAAAATAACTATTGCCAGTGATCCGAGAATTTCAACTCCTTGTGTGGCCACAACGTCAGCCATCATTGCAAAAATACCGATTGGGCTGAGGGAAATAACAAATTGAATCAACTTTTGCACAACTGAAAAAAAAGATCGCAGCACTTCTCGTGCCAAAATCCCTTTTTCCTTAGCCGCAATTATGGATCCGCCCAAAAGAAAGGCAATGACTATCACTTGCATCATGGAACTTGTGGCAAAGGCATTGTGCATATTATCGGGAAAAATCGCCACCAAGTTGTCCATAAAACTTAATTTCGGCGATGGGTTCCATTGAGCACCGGAAGCAATCCCATCGGGGAACCATCCCAGGTTTTTGAAAAGCGTTGCGAAAAAAATTCCGATAAAGGCTGCAACCACGGAAGTGGCCACAAAAAGCACAACAGTTTTTCCGCTGGCAACTCCCAACCGCCGCATGTTTCCGGAAGAGACAATTCCGTCGGTTAGGGACAGCAAAACCATCGGAACCAAGGTAAATTTCAAAAGATTTATAAAAATCGTCCCGAAGGGCTTAACGTAATTTATTACAAATTCCGTCGCATCCATTCGGAAACAAACAAATCCCAGGATAATTCCCCCAAAGAATGAAATAAAAACTTTCTGTATAAAAGAAATTTTTCTCATAAATTTCTTCCGTACAGGTACGAAAGTCGTGCCAGCCCCTCAGCCTTCTTGTGGGAAAAATTTCGTTGTATCATCCGCCACTGCCAATTCGTTCCTCCGGTGGTTGAAGGTGCGTTCATTCTGGTTTTCTCCCCAAGGCCGAAAACGTCCTGCATTGGGATAATCACCGTGTTGGCTATGGATGCGAAAAGCAACCGTATCATCTCGTTGTGCAATCCGGAATATTTAATCCCCGTTCCCACATATTTTTTTATGCACATAAGTTCGTCGGGTGAAAGGGAATCGATGTAGGCTGCCAAGGTTGTGTTGTCGTGAGTTCCCGTATAGGCGACACAGTTGGGATTTTCAAATTGATGGGGCATGTAGGGATTTACATAACCTCGTTGGTCAATCTCTCCTTTATTAAAGGCAAATTGAAGAATTTTCATTCCCGGAAAATTAAATTTCGTCCGCAACCGCGTCACTTCATCAGTGATAACTCCCAAATCTTCCGCAATTATGGGAACATCCCCCAGTTGCGCCTTAACCGCCTTGAAAAATTTTTCTCCCGGAGCCTTTATCCATGTTCCGTTTTGAGCGGTCGTTTCGCTTGAGGGAACAGCCCAAAAGGCTTCAAATCCTCGGAAGTGATCAACCCGAATGGCATCGAAAAATGTCAATGTTTGACGAATTCGGGAAATCCACCAGGCAAAATCGTCGCGAGCCATTTTTTTCCAATTAAAAAGGGGATTTCCCCAAAGCTGTCCCGTTTCGCTGAAATAATCCGGCGGAACTCCGGACACCAAGGTGGGTTTTCCGCTTCTTCCCAGCAAAAATTCCTTCTGATTTGCCCAAACGTCGGCGGAATTGGGTGCCACAAAAATGGGGATATCACCGATTAGGCAAATTCCGTTGTCGTTGGCATACCTTTTCAATGCATCCCATTGAACTCGGAAGAAGAACTGAATAGCCTTGTGGGCCTCTATTTCATCATTATGTTCTCCACGCCATTTTTCCACCGCCTCTTCTTCCTTTCGGGCAAGAGGTTTCGGCCATGAATGAAACCATGTAATTCCATGGGGATTTTTGCGATTTGCCAATTTTTTTTCGTAAAAATCCTTTATGTTCATAAAAAGAGCATAATCATCCAGCCAATGGGAATTTGCCTCTTTGAATTCTCGGAAAGCGTCTCCGGCATTTCCCGGATTTTTTGCGAATCTACCGCCGATTTCCAGCAAAAGGGGGATTTTCCACTTGATTACTCCGGGATAATTCACATTTCCCGTGGTTTTTATTTTATAAGGATGTCGAATTTCTTCTTCTGTGGCCCAACCATTTTTTGCAAGTAAGTTCAAATCCACAAAAAGGGGATTTCCCGCAAAGGAGGAAAATGATGCATAGGGTGAATCCCCATATCCGGTGGGACCGATGGGAAGCATTTGCCAAAAGGACTGGTTTCCGGCCTTCAACCAATTAACAAACTCAAAAGCACTTTCACCTAAAGTTCCGATTCCCGGAGAATCCGGCAATGATGAAATGTGCAACAAAATACCACTTTTTCTTCTTGAAAACATACAATATTATACGACACAAAGAGAACTTTGTCAAGATTTTTTCGGGGGATTTTAAGATTTTTTGTGAAAATCCCGGCTAACCGCAGGGGAAAACAAACGGCGGAAATTACCGGAATAACAGCAAAATCCGCCGTTTGAATGGCTAAAATAAATTATTTCAGGCGACCTTCAAGGGCATCCAATTCTTCCATAAGTTCTTTGGGCAATTTTGCTCCAAACTTGGGATAGTGATTTTTTCGAATGTCGTCGATTTCCTTTTTCCAGCCTTCTTTGTCCACGCTGAGGATTTCCTTCATTGCTTCGGCAGAAACGTCCAATCCGTCGGTGTTGATTGCACCGTCTTTGGGCATAAAGCCGATTTCCGTTTCCACTGCGTTGTCTTTTTCGTCACAGCGATCGAAGATCCAGGCCAATACGCGAGAGTTGTCTCCGTAACCGGGCCACATAAAGTTGCCTTCCTCATCCTTTCGGAACCAGTTGACATAGAAAATTTTCGGCAATTTTTCCGCAGTGGTTTTCTTGCCGATGTTAATCCAATGTTTGAAGTAATCACCCATGTGATATCCGCAGAAGGGCAACATGGCAAAGGGATCGCGACGAACCTGTCCAACCTGGTCGGAAATAACGGCTGCGGTTACTTCACTTCCCACGATTGAGCCCAAGAAAACGCCGTGGTTCCAGCTACGAGCTTGGTGTACCAAAGGAATTGTTGAAGGACGACGTCCGCCGAAAAGGAATGCGCTGATGGGCACGCCTTTGGGATCTTCCCATTCCGGGGCAATACAGGGACACTGTTTGGCCGGTGCGGTAAAGCGTGCATTGGGATGGGCGAACTCTTCCCCTTTGGGGCTTTTGTCTTTGGGTAATGCGTCACGAACATTTCCTTTCCAATCCACAAGTTTGCCTTTGGCGGGATATCCAATGAGTTCCCACCAAATGTCGCCGTCTTCGGTTAAGGCACAGTTGGTGAAAATTGAATTTTCTTTGCAGGATTCCATTGCGTTCTTGTTGGACTGATCTGAAGTTCCGGGGGCCACTCCGAAGAAGCCGGCTTCGGGGTTGATTGCGTAAAGGCGTCCGTCGTCGCCGAATTTCATCCAGGCAATGTCGTCACCGATGGTTTCCACCTTCCATCCGGGGATTGTGGGAATAAGCATTGCCAAGTTGGTTTTTCCGCAAGCTGATGGGAAGGCGCCGGTTACATATTTGACCTTTCCTTCAGGATTGGTCAGTTTGAGAATCAACATGTGTTCAGCGAGCCAGCCTTCGTCTCGAGCCAAAACGCTGGCAATTCGTAATGCGAAACATTTTTTACCCAAAAGGGCATTTCCGCCGTAGCCTGATCCGTAGGACCAAATTGTTCGTTCTTCCGGAAACTGGCTGATGTACTTGTTTTCCATATCAGCGCAGGGCCACTGTCCGTTGTCGCTTTCGCCCTTTGCCAAGGGTTTTCCGACGGAATGCAAACAGGGAACGAATTCACCATCGGTTCCCAAGGCTTCCAAAACCTTTGTTCCAACACGAGTCATAATAATCATGTTGCAAACAACGTAGGCGGAATCGGTAATTTCGAAACCGATTTTGGAAATGGGAGAACCCACGGGGCCCATGCAGTAGGGAATAACGTACATTGTACGTCCGTGCATACAGCCTGTATACAATTTTGTCATTGTCTTTTTTAATTCAACGGGATCAATCCAGTTGTTGGTGGGGCCGGCATCTTCTTCTTTTTGAGAAGCGATGTAGGTTCGTCCTTCAACACGAGCTACATCGGACGGCTGAGAACGGAAAAGCACTGAATTGGGACGTTTTTTCAAAGGAATTGCCAATCCCGAATCAATCATTTCTTGCATAAGACGATCGTATTCAGCCTTGGAACCGTCACACAAATAGACTTGGTCAGGTTCGCAAATTTTAACCATTTCGTCTATCCAAGCACGTGCTTTTCCGTGCTTTAACTCATTCAAGTTCATAATTGCCTCCAAAATGTTCTATAAATTATTTTACGTCATTTTTTGCGAAAAGTCAAGCATTTATTTTACCTTTTAAAATTTTTGTTTGAAAAATCATAAAGTTTTTAAATAAATTGAAAAATTCTTTAAGTTCCATCGCTTTTGATACATATTTTCGAAAAAATACTTGATTTTTTTTTGCTTATGTGATAAAATATGGCAGTATGGGAAATTTAATTGAAGCTAAAATTCTTAAAGGATTTCGGGATTTTCTTCCCGAAGCGGAAACGGAGCGGGCCTTACTCACAGAAAAATTAACATCAATTTTTCGCAAAAACGGATTTGTTCCCATTGACACTCCGGTTTTGGAATATTCGGAAATTCTTCTTCGCAAAAGTGGCGGCGAAACGGAAAAACAGGTTTTTCGTTTTAACGACAACGGTGGTCGAGATGTGGCTCTTCGGTTCGATTTGACCGTTCCCTTTGCCCGATTTATTGCGGTTCACAAAGACGAAATGTATTATCCTTTTAAACGTTACCACATTGCCAAGGTTTGGCGGGGGGAAAAGCCCCAGGTGGGACGTTACCGTGAATTTGTTCAATGCGATTTCGACTGCGTTGGTGCTGACAATGGAGCTTGCGATTTTGAAATTTTACAACTGATAAAATCTTGTTTCGATTCTTTGGGAATAAAAAATTTCACTGTGAAGATAAATCATCGGGGAGTTTTCAATCGGTTTTTGGCAAAAATGGGAATTGGTGAATTTTCCGAAGATGTTCTTCGTATTGTGGACAAATTGGCCAAAAACGGTAAAGATGACGTAATTGCTCAACTTCGACAGTTGTGCTCTCTCCACGAAGTTTCATCCGATGTTCCCGAAAAAATTTTGGATTTCATCACTCCGAAATCATCCTTTGAGGAAACCCTTTCCCACATAACAAATTTGGCCGGCGGCCCGGAGGAAGACACAAAACGTCTGGAACAAATTCGTACCCTTTTGACTGCGGCAAAAATTGCGGACAGTTTCGTTTTGGACCCCTCCGTCACCCGCGGTTTGGATTACTACACCGGCCTTGTTTTCGAAACCTTTTTGACGGATTTGCCTTCCATCGGTTCTGTTTGTTCCGGCGGAAGATATGACAATTTGACATCTCTTTACATGAAGGAAAAAATTTCCGGAGTGGGTGCCTCCATCGGATTGGACCGATTGATTGCGGCCTTGGGCGAGTTGGGAATAAGCACCGTAAATGCAGCTTTCTTGGATGCGGAAATTCTCTGCTTGGATGAAGAACTTCTTCCCCACTACATTTCGGTGGCGACGGAGTTGCGGGAAAAAGGCGTAAACTGCGAAGTTTTTTTAAGCGCAAAGAAGATGATTCAGCAATATTCCGTTGCGGAAAAAAAGAAAATTCCATTTGCCGTTATAATTGACGAAGAGGCTGCCAAAAACGGACTTGCTACGCTGAAAAATCTTTCCGACCGAAGCGAATTTAAAAATCTTTCCGTAACCGAAATTGCGGAAAAAATTTTATACCAAAAAAAATGTCAGTGTCAGAGTAAGGAGGATGTGTGAAAAGTCTTTTTTATTTTAGAATCAAGGATAATTCCGGCAGATCTGTGGCAACTTTGGCAAAAATTTTGGCTGTTTTGGCGATTTGCGCCGGTTTTTATGAAAACATGAATGTGGCAACGCAGGATTGGGAAGTTTTGGGCGCAATACTCATGAACGGCCTTTTTGTGTATCTTGCCATAATCGTTATTTTTTGGTTGGTGTTTTTCTTCATTGCTTTGTTTATTCCCCGACGTGTTTACACAAAACCCAGTCGCTTTTGTTATTGGATGTTGAATTTAGGCTATGAAACACTGAATTTTTGTGCTCGCATTCGGATTTTCGCCACCGGTTTGGAAAAAATTCCCACCGACACTTGCTTTATGTTTGTTTCCAATCATCGGTCGCGTTTCGACAATATGATTCAGAGCCCGGTTTTAAACAATACCGATTTGGCCTTCGTTTCGAAACCGTCAAACTTCAAAATCCCTTTCGGAAATCGGTACATTCGCCGTGCTTGTTACTTGAAACTGGACAGGACCGACATAAAACAGTCTGCTCAGACTATAAGTGATGCAATAAATTTTTTGAAAAATCAGGTCCTTTCCATAGGGATTTATCCCGAAGGAACTCGTTCCAAAACCGGGGAATTATTGGAATTTAAAAACGGTTGCTTCAAAATTGCCCTGCGCGGACATTGCCCCATTGTGGTTTCCACCATTGTGGGAACGGAAAACATCCACAAAAATTTCCCTTGGCGACGTACAACTGTTCAAATGGATATATTGGATGTCATCCCTTACGAAAAAATAAAGGACATGAAAACCAACGAAATAGGCGAAATGATTTATAAAATGATGGATGAACATATCAAAAATATTGAAAATAATGGAGAGAAAGTATGACACATATTTTGTTTAATCCCTTGTCGAATAACAAAAACGGAAAAGTTATCGCTGAGCAGTTACTTGAAAAAATCGGCTCCTCCGAGGCAGTTTTGAAAGATGTTACTCAAATACCGGATGCGGTGGAATATTTGGTTTCCATGCCCGCTGAAGAAAGTGTAATTCTTTGTGGTGGAGATGGTACAATCAACTTTTTGGCGAATTTTTTCCGTGATAAAAAAGTTTCCGTCGATTCCGTTAGGTGTTCCATATTGTATCACGCAGCGGGTAGCGGAAATGATTTTGCCCGAGAATTTACGGAAGATAAAATGGACGAAAACGGTTGTATCGATTTGAAGCCCTATATCGTTAATTTGCCCACGGTTACCGTTAAGGGTAAGACATCCTTGTTTCTTAACGGAATCGGATACGGAATTGACGGCTACTGCTGCCGTGTGGGCGACGACATTCGTGCCACATCCACCGGTGATAAGCCCATAAATTACGCCGCCATTGCCATAAAGGGAATTTTCTTCTATTTTAAACCCGCCAATGCCACGGTAACTGTGGACGGACAAGTGCATAAATTCAAAAAGGTTTGGTTGGCCCCCACAATGAACGGAAATTATTACGGCGGTGGAATGAAAATCACACCTCAGCAGAATCGATTGAATAAAGAACGAACGGTAACTGTGGCGGTTTGGCACGGCTCCGGGGTTTTAAAAACTTTGATGATGTTTCCGAAAATTTTTGAGGGGCTTTTGTCCCAATACCCGAAATACGTTTCCTACTTTACCGGAAAACAGGTTAAAGTGGAATTTGACAGTCCCAGGGATTTGCAAATAGACGGTGAAACCGTTCGGGATGTGTCGGAATATTCCGTAAACTGCTGATTTTAGGAGATAACATGGTTAGAGTTAGATACGCCCCTTCTCCCACGGGCATGCAACACATAGGTGGAGTTAGAACAGCGCTTTTCAATTATCTTTTTGCACGATCCAAAGGCGGAAAGTTCATTCTTCGTTTGGAAGATACGGATCGCACCCGTTATGGTGAAGAATACGTTCAGAATCTGTACGATACCTTGGACTGGTTGGGAATCGACTGGGATGAGGGCGGAACAAAGGGCGGCGAATTTGGCCCTTATGTTCAGAGTGAGCGATTCGAGCTTTACAAGGAGTATGCTCAAAAACTTGTTGATGACGATAAGGCCTACTACTGTTTTTGTGATGAAGAACGTTTGGAGCGAATTAGACTTTTGCAAACAAAGAACAAAATGCCTCCGGGATACGATCGAAATTGCCGTCATCTTACAAAGGAAGAGATTGCGGAAAAACTTGCCGCCGGTGAACCTTACGTAATTCGCCTTAAAATCCCTTTGGAGGGCGTTACCAAATTCACCGATGCCCTTTTGGGTGACATCGAATGGAAAAACGAAGACGTTTCTCCCGATCCGGTTTTGTTAAAATCCGATGGTTTTCCCACATATCATTTGGCCAACGTAGTTGACGATCATTTTATGAAAATCACCCATGTTATGCGTGCCCAGGAATGGATTCCATCCACGCCTCTTCACGTTTTGATGTACCGGGCCTTTGGTTGGGAACCGCCGATTTTTTGTCATCTTCCAATGGTTATGGGGCAGGATGGACAAAAGTTGTCCAAACGACACGGTGCCACCAGTGTGAACGAATTTCGTTCCAAGGGCTACGTTCCCGCGGCCTTGGTTAATTACGTTGCCATGTTGGGATGTTCCTACGAAGAAGGTCGCGATATTTTCCCTCTTTCCGATTTGGAGAAAAAATTCGATGTGGCCCATTTGAACAAGGCTCCGGCGGTTTTTGACTACAAAAAATTGGAATGGTTTAACGGACAATACATTCGCGCCATGAGTGACGACGAATTGTTGGCGTCCATTTTGCCATTTCTGGAAGGTTGCGACTATTTCGACGGAAGCGATGGGGCAAAATCCGTTTTGAAAGAAATAATTCCCCATATAAAGGAAAGATTGCACTTCCTCAGTGATGTGGCGGAAATGGTTAAATTCCTTTTTTGCGATGTGTCTCCTGCTGTGGAGGATTTAATTCCCAAGAAGCAAACCGCGGAAGGAACAAAGGCCGTTTTGCAAAATGCGCCTCTTTTTGTGGAAAAAATTCGCGGCGGCGATGATGAAGCGGCGGAAGAATTGGCTCGGGAATTGGCGGAAAAGTTGGGGATAAAACTTGGTGACTTCATGATGCCAATACGAATTGCCGTTACCGGAAGCCGAATTAGCCCGCCTCTGATAGGCTCAATTCGTGTCCTTGGTTGCGACAAGGCATTGGAACGCTTACAGGCTGCGGAAAAATTACTTTAACTCGAAAATGTGTGAAAACTATTTTGAGCAAATCCGATTTGGATTTTTGCGTTAGGGGTTTTTTTGAACAAGAAAATTTTTTGTTTCGCTTTTGCTCTGTTTTTCACCGGTACGGTTTTTGCTGAATTCCGCTTTCTG
>JAFNZQ010000158.1 GCA_017382775.1 Spirochaetaceae bacterium | reverse complement strand
TTGTTTCCGCAAATTTGCAGGACAATTCCGGTTTGGAAAGCCTTTTCGCCAACTTTTTCCTAGCCAACACCAAAGGCTGGGTTGACATGAAATCCCCCTTGGAAAATTACCAAATTTCCGGAACTGTGGGAATGACAAACCTGCGTTTTTCCCATTTCCTCAGCGGACAACAAAGTACAGACACCGTAAGTGCCGTTATCGAAGTGGGTGGAATGCTTTCTTCCCCTGAAATTTCCGCGGAAATTGAAAACGCAAACTTTTCCAACGACAAAGCACAAATCAAAATTGCCGGCGGATTGGGCTATATGGAAGGTCTTGTTACCACAAATGCCCTTTCCATGTCCTATGTGGCGGAAAATCTTAACATACACCAAAGTTTACACGACATTACAACAGCATTTTTCATAAGTGACTTTTCCGGTATAGTTAGTGCCAGATATTTCGGATTTTTCGATTCCGGCGAACACACCATTGAAGCTCCCATACAAATCGCCCTTTCCTCGGTGATGAAGCCGAACCGCAGAAATTACGGAAATTTCCTATCCCGCTACGAAAAATTGAATTTGGAAGTAACCATAAACGGCATAACCGGTAATTTTTTCGATCCCATGCCGGCAACAAGCATTTCCATTGTGAAGCAGGGTAGCCGTTTTGAGGTGTCCGGAGGCTACGAAAACAGCATTGCGGGCTTTTTCGATTCCGCTTCGGGAAAAATCCGTATGGACATGAGACAACCCTTCCCGGTACATCTCACCGCCACCGGTGAAATTGTGGGCAACCTTTTGGACATTGATGTGGAAGGGATTTACATGGATCTATCCTGTTTCAGCCTGTTGATTAACTTTCCGTTCATACGGGTGAATGATTCGAAAATTACCGGATACATGCATATCGGAGGCACTCTTCGCGATCCGGATTTTTCCGGCGAAGCCTTTGCTGCGGGAACAAACCTTTCCGTTCCCCAATTCCTTTCCGAAGAATTATTGTGCGACAACTTTTACGCCTCCATTGAGAAGAATCAACTATTCGTAAACCAAGCCACTTTCCACAGTTCTCGGGCCGTAACTTTGTTGGATTTAACCCTTACCATGGACCGTTGGATTTTCGACAATATTGCCATGAAAATTACCACCCAAGACGACAGTCGCGTAGCGGCACATTATGAAATGCCCGTTTTCGAAGTGGCCGGAATGGGTTCCTGCGACCTGAATTTGCGGGCAACTATGACATCCGTTTCCGTCTCCGGAAATATTTATGTGGAAAATGCGGACGGCGTTTTTGTAAGCACCAGTATGCCGCCCCAAGATCCCAATGCCATTGATTCCATTGTGGACTTAAATTTCGAAATCGGCCCCAAAACCCAGGTTTACTTCCCGTCAAAACGCAACCCCATTGTAAGGGGAATTGTGGAACCTCGTACCCCCATGAGTCTCAAATATGACAGCACTTCCGGCCTTTTTGAAATGAAAGGGGATATGCAACTGCGTGGCGGCGAATTTGTCTATGTCAACCGAAACTTCACCTTGAAAGAAGGACGGGTGTTGGTGGATGCCAGTCAAACCTATTTCGATCCCTTAATTACCGTTGTGGCAGAAATAAAGGAACGAGACGAATTGCAAAAACCCGTTACCATCACTCTTTCGGCGGAAAATCAGCGTTTCAGCGAATTAAGCCCGAAATTTACCGCAAATCCGCCGAAAAACGAAAATGAAATCAACAGAATCCTGGGGCAAATTTTCTGGTCCGAAGACGTACATACGGAAAATCAATGGAGTTCCATGCTGGCCAGTGCCGCAGACTACGGCGTTCAATCACTTTTCTTCCGTGAAATTGAAACCCGATTGCGTAACAGCCTTAACGTTGACCTTTTTTCCATGCGTATTCCCATTGTGCAAAATACGATTATGCAACTTTTGGATCAAAATTATGACGGAAGTGAATTTAATTTCGGTAACTTTTTTAAGAACTCAACTGTTTATATAGGGAAGTACTTTGGAGATAATATTTACGGTTCCCTTTCGTTGACATTGGAACAGGATGAGTTATCAACCGGTGATTTTGGGAGACAATTAAATATCATTCCCGCCATCGGTCTCGAAATGCAGATGCCATATAATTTGGTTTTCCGCTGGTCCTTGGCTCCCGATTTTTCCAATATCAACGATAAGAATTTCAACCTTGTGGAATATACATCCTTTGGTATTTCCTGGAAGTGGTCTTTTTAAGAATTTCGATGATTTTTATGAATTATCCGTCTTTCCTATTGACTAAAAGTTTAATTTAATGTATAATCTTTCAAGTTGCGTTTAAAAGTTGTGCACAGGAGTTTTTGATGTGTAAATGTGTGGGAAAAACAATTATTCTCTTTCTCTTGTTTTCCGTATCCCTTGGTTTTTCTCAAGAATCTTCGGGTTGGTATTACGATAAACCCATTCGCAACATCAGATTTGAAGGATTGGACACAATAAGGTCCTTTGATTTGGACGGAATTAAAAACCAGTTTATCGGAAAAAATTTTTCCGACGAAGTTTATTTGGATTTGATAAACCGTCTCTATGCCCTTGACTATTTTGACGACATTTCTCCCGAAGTTTTCCCGGTGGACGAAAAACGCAATTCCTTGGCCTTGGTTTTCACCGTAAAGGAAAAACCCGTTATTAAGGAAATAAACTATTCCGGAAACAAAAAAATAAAACTCACCGAGTTGAAGAACACGGTTACAATAAAAACCGGAGACATTTTCAACGAAGCGAAAATGCGCGTTGACGAACGAGCCATATTCAACCTGTATCTGCAAAAAGGCTATACCAACGTAAAGGTTGTGGCCACTTCTTCTTCCGTTGATGGTGGCGTGGCGGTGAATTTTACCGTTACGGAAGGAAAATCCACCGTTCTCACGGAAATAAATTTCCAAGGGAACACCCTAATTTCCTCCAAAACCCTTTCCGGCATTTTGGAGATGAAACCCGAAGGAAAACTTTTCAGTTCCGGACACTTCCAAGAAGCCACTTTGGAAAGTGATAAAACAAAAATTATCGGCTACTATTTCGAGCGAGGCTACATCGATGCCAAAATTATTGATGTAATCCGCACAACCTCCCATAACGAAGCCAAGGATCGGGAAGATTTGGCCATCACCTTCGTAATTGAAGAAGGCGAGATGTACACCTATGGCGGATTGACCATTGTGGGTAACGAAATTTTTTCTTCCGAGTTGTTGGCATCCAAGGTGAAGTTGCAGG
>JAFNZQ010000157.1 GCA_017382775.1 Spirochaetaceae bacterium | reverse complement strand
ACCCCAATCCTTCTTTGGGCAAAAACGTTGTGGTAATCGGTGGCGGAAACACAGCCATGGATACAGCCCGTGCCGCAAAACGTACTGCCGGCGTGGAACATTCCTACATCGTTTACCGACGTACAAAACGCTACATGCCCGCTGACGAAGAAGAATTGGTAATGGCCATTGATGACGGAGTTGAATTCAAAGAATTGTTGGCTCCCATAAGTCATAAAAACGGTAAACTCCTTTGCGAAGTTATGCGTCTCGGCAAGCCCGATGCTTCCGGACGTCGCGGTGTTGAAGGAACCGGCGAGAAAGTCGAAATCTTGTGCGATACTGTAATTGCTTCCGTGGGTGAGAAAGCCGCTGCTGTTCCCGCAGGCGTTATTGCCGCAGGTGATGCTGTAAAAGGCCCTGCCACAATCGTTGAAGCAATCCGTGATGCTCGCGCCGCCGTGGATCAGATTTTGGCCGCCAACTCCTACAAGTTAATTCCTTCAAAATCAACGGAAAGCGAAATTTACGCAGTACGAGGAAAAATCGCTCTGCGAAAAGCCGAAGGTTCCACCGAGGAACAAGGCCGCTGTTTGGGTTGCGACGTAATCTGCGAAAACTGTGTGGAAGTTTGCCCCAACCGCGCAAATGTTGCCATCAAGGTTCCCGGATTGGACAAAAAACAGGTAATCCACGTGGATTATATGTGTAACGAATGCGGAAACTGCTTGACATTCTGCCCCTATGACAGCTCCCCCTATTTGAGCAAATTTACTCTTTTTGCCAATGAAGCGGATTTCGCAGCCAGCAAGAACCAAGGCTTCACGGTTTTGGACAAAAACAGTCTTCAATGCAAGATCAGATTGGACGGAAAAGAATTTACCTGGAAAAAAGGAGACAGCATTTCCGACGAAAACATCGCATCTTTGATTGAAGCCGTTGTAACCAGCTACGATCATCTCTTGATTTAATCGCTGAATCTACATTCAAGGACGCATTAACAATCGGTTTTTGCGTCCTTGATTTTTTTACTCGACAAGGACATACCCGGTGAAACAACTTGGACTAGAAATTCCCGAAATTCTCATTCCCGCCTCCCATGTTGATGTGCATAAATGGGGCGTTATTGCTTGCGACCAGTTCACTCAAAATGAATCTTACTGGAAAAATCTTTATGAAGAAATCGGAGATGCACCATCAACGCTTAAAATGATTTTGCCGGAATTTTTTCTAAATCAACCGGATGTACTTCAACGTCAGAAAAACACCGTAAAGGCCATGAAGGAATATTTGGCAGGCGATGTTTTTGCACCGGCAATAAAATCCATGCTTTTTGTGGAGAGAACCACTCCCTACGGACGTACTCGAAAGGGAATAATTGCCGCCATCGATTTGGAAGAATACGAATTTTCATCCAATTCCAAGAGCAAAATACGGCCCACGGAGGCGGTAATAACGGAAAGGTTGCCTCCCAGAAAGGAAATTCGAATAAATGCACCGTTGGAGATTCCCCACATCCTTTTACTGGCCAACGACAAGGACAACCTACTTTTTTCCGCCGCCGAAAAGGCCGCCTCCGGAAATCCCATATTTCAAGTTAACCTCACCGCAAACAGCGGTACATACACAGGATGGAAAATCGAAAGTCTTGAAGAACTCCAACAGGTGGGAGAAAATTTATCTCATAACGAAAACTTTTTCTTGGCCGTGGGGGACGGAAACCATTCCCTGGCAGCGGCAAAGGCTGTTTGGGAGATGAAAAAGCAATCCGGCGAACCGTCATCTTCACCCTTTCGATATGCATTGGTGGAGATTGTCAATATTTTTGATCCGGGACTGGTTTTTGAACCCATTCATCGAGTAATTTTTCACTGTCAAGGAGAAAATATATTTAATTTTCTCTCCGACTCTTTGAAATCACGAATTTACCAAAAAGAAACGGCGGAATCCATGATGGATTTTGTAAACGAACATCCATCTTCTTTCGCTCTCATATACGAAAAAAACGGTAAAAAACAATTTTACTGCTTCCTCACCGAAGGAACGAACCTTTTGGTTGCCGAATTGCAATCCGCACTGGACGATTTCCTTCGCCAAGAATGTGGGGAAATTGATTTCATTCACGGCGAAAAAGAACTGCTTTCATTACACGGTGATGATACAGTCGCTTTTTTTCTGCCACCAATCAACAAAGACACATTTTTCGAAACCATAAATGAGAGAGGCTCACTACCTCGAAAAAGTTTTTCCCTGGGACAACCGGAAGAAAAACGTTTTTATTTTGAATGCAGGAGATTAAAATGAAAAAGCAGAACACGAAATTTGTATTCATCACCGGCGGAGTGGTTTCATCCCTGGGAAAGGGAATTGCTGCCGCTTCTTTGGGACTTATTTTGAAGTCACGGGGATTTAAGGTAATCAATCAAAAATTCGACCCTTATTTGAATATAGATCCCGGCAATATGGATCCCCTGCAACACGGCGAGGTTTTTGTAACTGATGACGGAGCTGAGGCCGATTTAGACCTGGGACACTACGAGCGCTTCACCGACGTTAATTTGTCAAAAATGAGCACCAACACCTCCGGCAAAATATACATGGCAATTCTTACCCGAGAACGGGAAGGCGGCTACAACGGTGGAACCGTACAGGTTATTCCCACCGTAACCGATGAAATCTGTTCCCGAATTATGGCCAATGCGGACAATGCCGACGTGATAATCACCGAAATCGGCGGCACCGTGGGTGACATCGAATCCCTACCCTTTATCGAAGCCTGCCGACAAATCCGCGGCCATGTGGGAGAAGAAAACTGCTGTTATATCCACCTAACACTTTTGCCCTATTTGAAAAAAGCGGACGAGTTGAAATCCAAACCAACCCAACACAGCGTGAAGGAACTGCAAGGATTGGGAATTCAGCCGGACATTGTTATGTTAAGAAGTGATATTCCCATCACTTCATCTTTACGGGAAAAAATTTCTCTTTTCTGCAATGTCCCATCGGAATGTATTATCCAAAACCGTAATGCAGATTCCATTTACGAAGTACCTTTGATGTTGGAAGAAGAAGGATTGGGACGAGTTGTATGCGAAACTTTGGGGCTTGAAGGTGAGCCGGATTTTACCCAGTGGGAAAAAATGCTCGCAACCTTTCATAATCCCGCCGGGGAAATCAACATTGCTTTGGTGGGAAAATATGTCGCCCTTAAAGACGCATATCTTTCCGTGAACGAGGCACTCGTTCACGGTGGAATTGCCAACAATGTGGCAATCAATATTTCCTGCATTGACTGCAAGGACATTACCAATGAAGATGATGCCCGCCGACTTTTGGATTTTGCCAACGGAATTGTCATTCCCGGTGGATTTGGCCCTGAAGGCACCGATGGAATTATTCGCGCCATCGAATATGCTCGAATTAGCAAAAAACCTTGTTTAGGTATCTGTCTGGGAATGCAAATGATTGTAATCGAGCACGTTCGTAACGTTTTGGGAATGAAAAATGCCGCTGCCATGGAACTTGGTGAAGACACCAAGGATGCCATAACCACATTGATAAAAACCCGCGATCCCAACCTCATTGGAGACAAACTTCGTTTAGGTGGCTTTAATTGCACATTGGAGGAAAACACGAAAATATTCGAATCCTATAAGGAAAAACAAATTTTCGAACGACATCGTCACCGCTACGAAATAAATCCGGCATATTTGGACAAACTGCAATCCTCAAACCTCATTGTAACGGCAAAAAATCCCGACCACAATGTAATTGAAGCCGTTGAATACACGGATCATCCTTGGATGATTGGCGTTCAGTTCCATCCCGAATTTAAAAGCCGCCCCGACAAATGCCATCCCCTGTTCAGGGATTTTGTTGCGGAAGCAAAGAAATTCAGTAATGATAAATGAAACCACGGGTGCTTTATGGTACTGAAAAATTTTTTTGTTCTTGAAGGTATTGACGGATGCGGTAAAACCACTCAAATAGAGGCATTGAAGGCGACTCTTCCCCAAGATGAGTATGTTTTTACCGCAGAGCCCACGAAAAATTCTTTGGGAACCATGTTGCGACAGGTTTTGTCCGGAAAACTGCCCTTGAGCGAAGAGGCAACGGCCTTTTTGTTTGCCGCCGACCGTGCGGAACACATTTACGGACAAGATGGCATTTTGAAAACCCTGTCCGAAAATAAAAAAATTGTTTGTGACCGATATCTTTTCTCATCCATGGCCTATCAAAGTTTGGGAAACGAACATTTTAATTTTTCCGAATATGCCAACGGTAATTTCCCCCTTCCGGAAAAAGTATTTTTTCTGAAACTACCGGTGGATGTCGCCCTATCCAGGTTGGACACCAGGGATGCAAGGGAAATATTTGAAAACAAGGAAAAATTGACAAAAATTTCTCTTTCCTACGAAAATATTTTCAAAAAATTAAAGGAAAAAAATCCGGAAATGGATGTGATTGTTTTAGATGCCACGAAATTTCCGGAAACTTTAACCGAAGAAATCATTACATCAATTAAGTAATATTTGAACACATTAAGATAAAAAAAAAGCCGAAGCATCGCGCTTCGGCCTTTTTTGGTTTATTACCAACTATCAACCATGTCGGAAGGATCTTTGGATTCGAATTCGAAAAGATCTGTAACGGCACGCATATCGTCAAAATAAACATAGTATGTACCGAAAGCATCTTCAGGATCGCAAACAATGCGGAAACCAACAATACGAATACCGGATCGATCGGGGTAATGGGAATTGGACTGAACAACACCTGTGGTTCCATCGGGGGAAGCAGGAATGGTTGCAGTAAGCTTTCTCCAACCGGAGAAGTTCAATTTACCCATACTTACTTCAAAAGTTTTACCGCGAATATCTTGAATTACAAGATTCAATTTATGACCAAAATTTCGTCCGGCAACCCAAACTGAAACAGTCTTAACTGTACCTTCCACAGCAATGGGGCGAACAGCCTTGATAAAAATCGGGTTGCGTCCGCGTTTGAAGAAATTTACTTTGATACCAAGAGCACGTATATCTTCGGAACCCTCGCTGGCGGCAGGCAATGCATCCTTACCGGCTGCGCTACCCGGATGAAGACGAACGGTGGTAATACCGTCATCGGAAGCAATATTGGCCTCCCAAGAAGCTTCCCGTTCGAACAAGTCAATGGAAACTTCGGTCAAAGACTGCTTGGCAGCATCCGCACCCACCATGGAAACATCGGGGGCTCCCAGGGGTGTGGCACCCTTATCTTGTCCTTGGGCTGCATCTTCCTGTGCAAAAAGCAATGCTCCGGCACTAACACAAAACAATACTAACAAAAATTTTTTCATTGCTGAGCCTCCCCGGCACTACCTGAATCGCTTTCACCAAATTCAATGCCATCAAGTTCGTAACCATCGAAAGTATTAACAAGAATATCGGTCAAATATTTCAAATTATCAAAATATACAACGGCACCATCAACGGGAGCATTGGCATCAGTCTTAACACGGAAGCCCACAAATTTCAAATTTTTGCCACCGGTTCGCAAGTAAGATCGCTGTACCATGGTTGTGGGAATTTTGACAAGCATATTTTTCCAACCAATGTGGCTGAGACGTCCCAAGGGCATTTCATGAACGGAACCATTGGCATCGCGAATCAACATGGCAATGCTGTAGCGATATCCGGAACCCCAAACCCAAACATCAAGTT
>JAFNZQ010000156.1 GCA_017382775.1 Spirochaetaceae bacterium | reverse complement strand
GTTCCAACCGTTCCTGCACCACTTCCAGGTGGAGCAACCCCAAAAAGCCGCAACGGAAGCCCTGCCCCAAAGCAATGGAAGAATCCTTTTCGAAAATCAAACTGGCATCGTTGAGTTTCAACTTGTCCATGCTGTCCGCAAGTTCCGTATAATCGTTGGTGTCCATGGGATAAATGGAAGAAAACACCACCGGCTTCACCTCTTTGAAGCCGGCCAAAGGTTCTTCGGCCGGATCTGATGCCAAAGTAACGGTGTCACCAACGCCCACATCATTAACGGTTTTGATTCCCGCAATGAAATATCCCACGTCACCCAATGTCAATTCACCCGTGTCTTCCAGTTTGATTTTGAAAATACCCACATTTTCAACCTTGTACTCGCTTTGGGTGTTCATAAAACGAATGGTGTCTCCCACCTTTAATTTACCGGAAAAAATGCGAGCGTGAACGATAACACCGCGATAGGCATCGTAATGACAATCGAAAATGAGAGCCTTTAATTTACCGGAATTATCCTCCGGTGGCGGCGGAATTTTATGAACAATGGCTTCCAGCAAATCGTCAATGCCTTGACCGTTTTTTGCGGAAACAAGAACCGCATCCTCGAAGGAAAGTCCCAAATCCTTGTCAATTTGGGCACGACAAGAGGGAATATCCGCAGATGGCAAATCGATTTTGTTGATTACCGGAATTATCTCCAAGCCCTGTTCGAAGGCCAAATACATGTTGCTTAAAGTTTGGCTTTCCACACCTTGGGCTGCATCAATCAGCAACAAGGCACCTTCGCAAGAAGCAATGGCGCGGCTCACCTCGTAGGAAAAATCCACGTGACCGGGAGTATCCACAAAATTAAGTTCGTACTCTTCGCCGTTTTTTGCCACATAGGGAATGGTCACGGCCTGACTTTTTATGGTAATTCCCCGCTCCCTCTCAATGTCCATGGAATCCAAAATTTGATTTTTGAACTGACGGGCATCGATGATTTGAGCCCACTCAATTAGGCGATCGGACAAGGTTGATTTTCCGTGATCTATGTGAGCAACGATACAAAAATTTCGTTTATGTAGTCTATCCATTTTAAATACGCCATCCTGCTGCTAAAGATAATAAAACACGATGAGTTTGCGACTTGGTTATGTCCCGCAGTTCATTGGAATGGGTAAAATATGTAATCTCTTCCGGAGAAGCCACATAGCGTAAATCCACGCCGAAATCAAAATCTTCGCTAAAAGCAACCACCATTTCAATTCCGCCTATCCAACCTATGCGAATCTTATTTCCCACAGGCATTGTTTCAGTATATGAGGAACTTTCTTCAAGATCGAACTCTTCTTTTTCCACGGAAGATTTGAGTTTTGCCACCGAAAAGGCAAAATTCGGTCCCGCCAAAAGTCGGAATCGCAACTTGCCGGCAGGAATACCGAATTTCACCAAAATCGGCACTTCAAAATCTTGCCAGGAATCGTTAATTTTTGATTTTGTTTTACGGGTTTCGTCAATTATGGAATAGGAAAAAACCATGAATGCGACATTTATTTCGGAATGCAAAGATAACCACGGGAAAAGGTTCACTGAAAGATAGGCCCCCACGTTGGCGGTAAATCCCGGAGATGCACCATCCTTTCCGTTTTCATCCAAAAAATTAGATTCACTTCCCGGCATCAAACCGGCCGCACCGCGAATTCCATAACTAAGGTCCACGGAAAAAGCAAAGCCGCCGATTATGACAAAACCGATGAGAAACATCAATTTTTTCATGGCAAGTTTCCGCCTTTTTTCCCATCACAATATGTTAATCTGTGCAAAAATTTTCCTTCCGGTTTATCGCTGCGGAATTTACCGTTTTCGAAAATTTTCTTTCCCCGAACGAACACTGAAAGTACGTTCAAATGGGAAGTCATTCCTTCGTAGGGCGTGTAATCCACATTTTGGAACTGTTTGGCTGCAGTTATGGTAACGGGGGAAAAGTCCGCAATGAAAAAGTCCGCATCACTACCCTTTGCGATTATACCCTTTTGCGGGAAGAGGCCGAAAATTCGAGCCGGCATTTCCGCTGTCAATTCCGCAAAACGTGGGGCGGAAAAAAGGCCTTTTTCCACACCGCATTCCCACAAAACCTGTAATCGATGCTCTATTCCGGGACCACCATTGGGAATTTTGGAAAAATTATCCCGTCCCATATCCTTTTGTCCTTTATAGTTGAAGGAACAATGGTCCGTAGCCACAGTTTGTATTTCACCGGCTGCCAATGCGGCGAGAAGTTCCTCGTTGTCTTCCTTTTTCCGTAAAGGCGGCGACAAAACGTACTTTCCACCGGCAAAACTGTCTTCCGTGGTGCCCTCGTAAAGGCTGTCATCCAAAACCAGGTATTGCGGACAGGTTTCACACAAAACCTTGCTTCCGGCTTGGCGACGTTTCCTAACCTCCAACATGGCCTTTTTGCTGCTTAAATGCACTATATAAACGGGATAGTCCACCTTGTCGGAAATATCGATAAGGCGACGTACCGCATCCAGCTCCACATCGGCATCACGAGATACGGGATGCCATTTCGGTTCGGTTTTGCCCTCACTTATGAGACGCTGCACGTTGTCCACCACCATGTCGCCGTTTTCGCAATGGAAGAGGAAGAGAACACCCAGTTCCTTGGCGCGTCGCAAGGCACCTTCGATTTGCTCGTCGGTAACCTGCATGGTTCCCTTATATGCCATGTACATTTTGAAGGTGGTAATTCCTTCTTCTTTTACCATTTTTTCCAATTCGGCGGAACGTTCCGGATTCCAATCGCTTACGCCCAGGTGAAATCCCCAGTCGCAGAAGCATTTTCCGTCCGCCAAACCGTGGTAGTGCTTCACACATTCCGAAAAGGTTGTGCCGCGAATGTGATTTACAAAATCAATAATTGTTGTAGTTCCGCCGGCCAAGGCAGCCTTTGTCCCGGATGAAAAATCATCCGCAGTCACCGTAAAACCCACATCCAAATCCAAATGGGTGTGAACGTCAATTCCCCCGGGGAAAATGTATTTTCCCGAAACATCGATGACTTCATCACCGGTTTGAGCCAAATTTTGGCCCACATCCAAAATTTTTTCACCTTCAAAGCGCACATCGGCCTTGATTTCACCCTTTGCGGAAACCACAGTTCCGTTTTTCAATACAATAGCCATTTTACCACCTGCCGAATTTTATACTAAACAATTTATTTTGTCAACAACTTTTCTGACAAAACCGAAAAAGAGGAGCAAAGATTCTCCCGGAAAATCCCGTTTCAGTCAAAATGATTTACTGTTTTTTCTTCACCGGAGCTTTTTTTACTACAGATGAAGATTTCCCCTTTGCGGATGATGTTTTTTTCGCTGAATTTTTTTTCAAAATCTTCTTGCTGACAAAAAAGTCTTTCATCAGTATGTCCAAATCGTAATTGGCTTTTTTAACGGATTTTTCCAAGGTTTTAAAGTTCTTTTCACCATCAGCCTTCTTTTCCGGACTTTCCGCGAAAATTTCGGACACAAGACGGTAAATGTACAAGGATGCCGCCATTTTTTCCGCATTAAACCAAGTAACGCCGTCGAAAACATTTTTTCCCACTGTACTCCATGCAAATTCCCCTTGGCAGAGATTTACCATGGTTGCAGCCAATTTTTCTTCGGGACACAGGGCCACAAGCCGTTTCATAACGGAGAAATAGTCGAAATCCGTTTTGCAACCGAGCAAATCCGCAGCCTTTGCGGCATTTTCCCTGGCTCGACGTTGAAGTCCCCATTTTTGCAGGAAGTCGCCCAATTCCTTTCCCGTGGCCTTATTGCCCAAGGCACCTTGGAAGCCGTAAATGCACAAGAAAGATGCGACAGTGGCAATCATTTCAGCAGACAAAGCTGTTTTTTTGCCGTAATTTTCCGAAACAATTTCTGCCAATCGGGTTAGGCGACCTTCAAATTCCGTCCACATTTTCGAGGATGGAATTTGCTTAGGCATGGCAGAAGTTTTTTTGCCGACCTTGCCTTTTTCCGCCTTCTGAATGTTAAAGTCGAAAATTTTTTCCTTCACTTCGGAGGCGGCAGTATCGAAGAATTTAATTCCCGCCGGCTTCATTTTCTTCAAAAGGGATTTTAAGTCCGCAGACACTTTGAAATCAATCTTTTTCGCCACCTTTTGCAACTTTTTATCACACAAAACCGCAATTTCGGCGAGGAATTGGAGAGAAACGAAGTCGTCCATGGCGGAATAAAGTTTTACGAAAATTATTTCCTGGATGGCAATTTCGATGTCGGGAACGCCCTTTCCCGCCAAAGTTTCGTTCAAAATACGATATTTTTGGGTGGCATCATCGATTACTTCGTGAAGGTTGAGCAAAACCTGGCTTTCAAAACCGTTTAGGCCGAAAAACATTCCCTTTTCGATAATTTCCGTGGATTTTCGTATGAATTGCAGGCCGCTTCGCTGTTCTGTGAAAATTAGGTAGGAATCATCCCTGTTTTGTAAGTGAAGGGCTTCAGCCAAGGTTTTTGTACGCAATTCCACGCCGTCACCGGTTTTGCAGGCGACTCGGGTGGAAGTTTTTATCCATCCGAAGGCCTGACCGTATACGTTGTTGTAAACCACAAGGGATTTTTCCCCGTTGGCTTCGTTGGAATAGGCGAAAACGTTTTCGTTCACATAGCCGTCTTGCCAAAAGTCGTAAAGGAGAAAGTTTTGAGCACCGGCGAACAAATAGCGTTTTTTCATCAGTGGGAAAATATCCTTTTCGTGACGGGAAATCAGCCATTGATCCGGAGTTTCATCTCGGTATGCACGACGATATTCCATTCCGTATTTTTCCGTAAAGCCCTCGATTTGGCCGTGTCCGAACATGGGAAGTCCCGGCATGGTAACCATCAAAGTACAAACGCCGAAGTACTTATCCCCCTTTCCGAACTGGGCTTCCGCCGTTTCTTCATCGGGATTATTCATAAAATTGACGAATCGTCCCAACACCTGGGGATCAAACTCCAAGGTGTTCTTTATTGTATCCCGATATTTTTGATTTTCCTCTTTTTTGAGCATATTCATAAATGCACTGTTGTAAACACGATGCATTCCCAAGGTACGAACGAAATAACCTTCCATCATCCAAAAGGCCTCAGCCAACAACAAGGTGTCCGGTACTTCCGCGGCAATTCGATCCACCACTTCACGCCAAAATTCTTCGGGAATGGCCGCTTCGAACTCATCCGGTGTTAAGGCATATTCGCTACGGGTGGAAATGTCGCCACCCTGTCCCGGTGCGGGATACCAAAGGCGACGAATGTGTTTTTTCGCCAAAACCATTGCCGCATCAAAGCGGATTATGGGGAAATTCCGTGCCACGTGAAGTATTTTCTGAATAACTTCTTCCCGAGCGGCGGGATTCAAAAAGTCGATTTGAGCCGTGTCGTTCCAAGGAAGCCCCGTGCCGTCGTTGCCGTGATAAATGTATCGCACATCACCGGAATTGAAATCAACTCGTTTGAAAACCACGGCGCAATCCGTTTTGGAATAATAGTGATCGTCCAGGTAAATTCCCAACCCCGGCCTTAACGAAAGGTTTTCGCCGTTAAATGAATAATGGGGAAAGGGACAATCCCGTCGTTGCATGAACAGATCCGGCCTTTCCGCAACCCATCGGGAATCCAAGCCTGTATGATTGGGAACCATGTCCGCAGCCAGACGAATTCCCCGCTTCCACAGTCGAAATCGCAAATTTTCCACTGCCGGCCATCCGCCCAAACCGGAGGCAATTTCGTAATCTTCCAAACTATATGCGGAAGCAGCCGCCTCGGGGTTGCCGTTTATCTTCTTAATGCGTTCGCTGGCATAACTTCGCTCCCAAACACCGATGAGCCACAATCCGGTAAATCCCTGAGATGCCAACAAATCCAGCTCTTCGTCGGGAATGGCATCCAATGTGTGAATGTCGCGACTGTATTTTTGGGACAACTGAAAGAGCCAAACCAAAACGGTTTTCGCCATCAAAACCACCTTGGGCATCCAATCCTTGTCCTCGGTAAATCTTTCGTATTCGTTTTGTATAAATTCATAATTGTAGGCTTCCATATCGGGAAGAGAACCGGGATCGAAACTCCAACCGGGTTTTTCCTCTTCGGAAAGCAAGTCCAAACCGCCCAGCAACTTTCGTACCCATTCCCGAAGCAAGTCCGACCAATGGGAAAGGCAGTAATCCAGCTGACCACGCAAAGATGTGGGACTGAACACCACCGGTTCTTTCAACATGGTGATTATGTCGCAATCATTGGGGCCGAACGGAGGCAGTTGGGCAAAAAAGGCCTTCATTTCGGAAATGAAAACTGCGTATTCCTTGGTTTTGCTTAAATTTTTATCGGAATACAAGGGGAAAAATGGCTTGAATGCGGGATTTTCATTGGCCAAAACCAAGAGAATCAACTCTTCCGCCACGGTGTATTTTGCCTCAACGTCGCCGTTTTTTCCACTCAAATATTCTGCCGGGCTTTTTTTGCCCTTATAAACTTCAAAGGGAGGAAATTCCTCGGTGAAACGCAACAACAATCCGTCCAAATCCAGATTTTGCCGTTTGAATGCCACATCCAAGGACGCATAAAGTCCTTCCAAGGAATTGGGAGCAACCCGTTCTCGGTAAAGGGCGAAAACGAAGTGGAAAATTTCGTCCAAAAGCCCCATGGCATTAAGGGCTCCTGCCCCGATTTTGTCGCCGGAAATTTTCTTCTTGTCGACTGCTTCGTTATATTTTTGAGCAAAAATCCTAACCTGAGCCAAACTCGTGAAAATTACATTTCCCGAGGAAGCAAAAAGTACTTCATCAAAACCGCAAAGGTTACGAACATTTTCGGAAACATGAAACTCAAATACCGGACTTTTCATAATTGCTCCTAACATAACATTCTACTTCAATTCTATCACAGATTTTGCCAAAAGTCAAGTTTTTATTTTACCTTTTACGGTTTTTTTAGCCTTTTTTTTCATATTTGTTTTTGAGGATAAATTTAAGAAAAACATTGTAAAAATAAATCCAAATAAATAAAAAAAAACCGTTGTTTTTCCGAAAATCTATTGACAATTCTTTTATTCTGTAGTATAATTATTGATAGTGAGGAGAGAGCGGTGCCGAGAGTTCGCAATTACAAAAAGGCAGAAAAACAGTTTTCCATGGCCTTCACACGGAAGGTGAAAAGTACTTCATCCGGCGTGGGAAAGTTTTTTTCGTTTCTTGCAAAAAGTTTATCCAAAAAGCTGACCATAATGGTGGTTCCCCATTCTCAAAAAAAG
>JAFNZQ010000155.1 GCA_017382775.1 Spirochaetaceae bacterium | reverse complement strand
CTTCCCGCCGTTCGTAAATTATTCGACACAGGGAATGATAAATATTCACCGCCACCACGATGAAAATCAACATTACAATCAGGAAAACCGTGTTTTTTTCCACCTGCAACACGGAAAAAAATGCTCGGTTATAATCTCGCCAGCTGAAAATTTCGGATTGGGGAAATTTTTCTTTGAGAAGTTTCAGCATTTTCAAATCCCTGTCCCGATTGTCCAGTTTTATTCCCAAAATCGGGCTTGTTCTTTCCCCAAAGAGTCGTTTTGCGTTTTTTGATGAAACAAAGGCCATGGATGCGTTTATTTTGTTATAGTCCGACATGAAAAGTCCCGTTACGGTGAAAACACGGTCGGCGGAAAACAGGTCCGTTTCGGAAGTTCCGGAAATGGCAACAAGGGAAATTTCGTCACCCACTCCGGCATCCAAAAGATAGGCTAAATCCGCACCCAACACAATGGAATTTTCATCCTTTAAGTCGAAGGTTCCGGAATACATAACCATCTCTTCCGCGAAACCTTTATCCATTTCACAAATATTTTCGGGAACGGCGTGCAAAAAAAGGCCTCGCGGGCTGCTGTTGTCACAAATTGCCAAGGCCTGGGTTTCATAAAAGGGAATTACCGCCTTTATTCCGGGGATTTTCTCCAACTCGGCTTTATTGGCGTCCGTGGTTTTCTCCGCACGTAAATGAAAGGAATCCAATTCCAAAATACTGTCGATGTAGCCGATTTGAAAGCCGTTCATTACCGAAAGGGTTACGATCAGTGCCATAACTCCGATGGTAATACACAAGGCGGCCAGGAAAAATGTGACGGAACTCCTGGACTTTGTTCCCATCTTTGAAAATCGAGAGGAAACATAAAATATCCAATGAAGTTTTTTAAACATTATTTTTCCGAAACTTTGATTTTTGATTTAATGAAATCGCATAATTCCTTGTCGGAGGCAGGCAGCAAAAAGGCCTGACGAGGTTCAACGTAAACGTAGATAAATCCCTTGTGAAAATACACTTTATGGAGATCTTCCCATTTGAATTTTCCGAATCCGGATGAAAAGCCTTCGTTGTTCACCTTGGTTTCGTAACGGATTTTATTTTCATCACTGTCGATTTTTTTAACCTGTTTTTTCACTGTGTAAAAATATGCGAAAAAGTACGCGGCGGGAAAAAGCACCGACATGGCAGCAAGAAGACTGCCGAAAATGATTGAACCGTCTCGTCCTTTGAGAGAAAAGCAAATCACGGAAAAAACCGCCATAATTACCGCCCAAGTTACAGGTCGCTTCCAGGCTTTCAACAAAACAAAATCGTGAAAAACCGTGTGTGTTCCGAAGGCCTTGCCGTCAATTTCCGTTTCAATTAAAAATTCTTCCTTCATATTGCCGGAATTTTACCATTTTTTTTTCTAAATGTCAACACCATCACCTTTCAAATTTGCAATAAAATCAATTTACGGAAAAGTCGCGGAAAAAAGTTTATTTTTTTTGTTTTTTTTGAAATTTATGCTTGAATTTTTTTTAATTTCGTGATATAATTATTTAATGCGTGCTTACGTAAATTTTAATCTTTAAGGAAGAATTATGGCAGAGAAAGTAATGATTGACGGCAATACAGCTGCCGGCCAAATTGCACATGCCCTGAGCGAAGTAATTTCGATTTATCCGATTACCCCCTCAAGTCCCATGGGTGAAGTTGCCGATGAACTTTCGGCAAAAGGAAAGAAAAACATTTGGGGAACTGTTCCCCATGTGGTGGAAATGCAATCGGAAGCCGGAGCGGCAGGTGCTGTTCACGGTGCATTGACAACCGGTGCCCTCAGCACAACTTTTACAGCATCACAGGGACTTCTGTTGATGATTCCCAATATGTACAAAATAGCAGGCGAGCTTACCAGCACGGTTTTCCACGTTGCAGCCCGTGCCTTGGCAACCAGTTCCCTTTCTATTTTCGGTGACCATCAGGACGTTATGGCTTGCCGCCAAACCGGATGGGCAATGCTCGCTTCCAACAGTGTTCAGGAAGTAATGGACTTGGCAACCATTTCCCACGCTTCCACATTGCGGGCTCGCGTTCCCTTCTTGCACTTCTTTGACGGTTTCCGAACCAGTCATGAAATTCAGAAAATTGAAGAAGTTCCCACCGAAGTTCTCCAAAAAATGGTTGACGACGAATTGGTTCGTGCCCACCGCCTCCGCGGTCTTTCTCCGGAACGTCCGGAAATTCGCGGTACAGCACAGAACCCCGACGTTTATTTCCAGAGCCGAGAAGGTGTAAACAAATATTATAACGCAGTTCCCGAAATTGTTCAGAAAGAAATGGACAAATTCGCTTCTCTCACAGGACGACAGTATCATCTTTATGACTACTTTGGTGCAAAAGATGCAGACCGAGTTATCATTATTATGGGTTCCGGTGCGGAAACCTGTGAAGAAACCGTGGAATATTTGAACGGGAAAGGCGAAAAATTAGGTATTGTTAAAGTACGATTGTATCGTCCTTTCAGTGCAAAGCACTTTGTGGAAGCAATTCCCGCAAGTTGTAAGGCTCTTGCCGTTCTTGACCGAACAAAAGAACCCGGCTCCTTGGGTGAACCATTACTCGAAGACGTTATCACAGCCCTTGCCGAAATGAATCGCTCCATTGAAACAGTGGTGGGCGGTCGCTACGGATTGGGATCCAAGGAATTTTCACCTGCCATGGTAAAAGCCGTTTTCGATAACTTGAAAGGCAAAAAGATGTCTCACTTCAGCGTTGGTATTAAAGACGACGTTTTGGGTGAAAGCCTTGAATATGACAACTCCTTCTATCTTGAAGAAGAAGGCATGAACGAAGCCATGTTCTACGGATTAGGTTCCGACGGAACGGTTGGTGCAAACAAAAACTCCATCAAAATCATTGGTGAAGCCAAACCCGAGCTTAACGCCCAGGCTTACTTCAGCTATGATTCGAAAAAGTCCGGTGGATTTACCGTTTCTCACCTTCGTTTCGGAAAGGGTGCCATTCGCCGCCCCTACTTAATCACATCCGCAGACTTTGTAGCTTGTCACAAATTCACCTACATGGAAATTTATGACGTATTGGGCGCATCAAAACCCGGTGCAACCTTCCTTTTGAACAGCCCCTATCCCGCTTCCGAAGTTTGGAATCACATTCCCGAAGAAGCACAGAAGCAAATTATCGACAAAAAACTTAAATTCTACGTTATCGATGCTTTCAAAATTGCGGAAAAAACCGGAATGGGCACTCGCATTAACACCGTTATGCAGGCTGCTTACTTCAAAATTTCCGGCGTTCTCCCCGAAGATGTTGCCGTTAAATACATGAAGAAATTCGTGGAAAAATCTTACAGCAAAAAAGGTGCGGACGTTGTTCAGAAAAACTTTGACACCATCGATGCTTCTCTCGACGCTGTGGAAGAAGTACAGGTTCCCGCTTCCGTTTCCGGCGGATTGCACATGAAGAAAGCAATGGCTGCTTCCGATGACGCCTTTGTACGTGAAGTTTTGGGTGCCATGGTTGTTCAGAAAGGCGACGACCTTCCTGTCAGCAAATTGCCTGCCGACGGAACATTCCCCTCTGCCACAACTCAGTTCGAAAAACGTGCTGTTGCGGAAAAAGTTCCCGCTTGGAACGCAGGAAGTTGTATCCAGTGCGGTAACTGTACAGTGGTTTGTCCCCACGCCTGTTTGCGCTTCAAAACCCTTACCGATGGCGAAGTTGCCAAAGCACCGGCCACATTCAAAACCGCTGAGCTTAAACCCAAGGCTGAAGCCGGCGTAAAAATGGTCTTGCAGGTGGCAGCCGAAGATTGTACAGGTTGCGGACTTTGCGTTTCCGCTTGTCCCACAAAAGAAAAATCCCTCGAAATGGTCAAATACGATGACGAATTGCGAAAAGCCGAAGCCGAAAACTGGGATTACTTCATGAGTTTGAAAGATGCAGATCCTACAACTCTCAACTTGGGAACACCCAAAGGTTTGGCCTTCAAACGACCTCTTTTCGAATTCTCCGGTGCTTGTGCCGGTTGTGGTGAAACTCCCTACGTAAAACTTTTGAGCCAACTTTTCGGCGAAAGAGCAGTTATTGCCAACGCCACAGGTTGTTCCTCAATTTACGGCGGAAACTTGCCTTCCACACCCTACGCAAAGGATGCATCCGGTCGCGGTCCCGCTTGGTCCAATTCTCTCTTCGAAGATGCTGCGGAATTTGGCTACGGTATGCGTTTAACCAGCGACAAGTTGGCGGAATATGCCCGTGAAGTTGCTGCCAAAGCAGCGGAAAAAGGCATTTGCAAAGACCTTATCGGTAAAATCCTTGCCAACGAACAGAAAGACGATGCAGCCATTGCCGAACAGCGCAACTTGGTTGAACAGTTGAAAGCCGAAGCAGGAAAATCCTCCGACGAATTGGCCAAAGAATTGGTCTCCTTGTCCGATCACTTCATCAAACGATCTGTATGGATCATCGGTGGTGACGGATGGGCCTATGACATTGGTTTCGGCGGACTTGACCACGCCTTGGCTTCCGGACGAAACATTAACATCTTGGTTTTGGATACGGAAGTTTACTCCAACACCGGTGGACAGATGTCCAAAGCAACACCTTTCGGTGCCGTTGCCAAATTTGCCGCCGGCGGAAAGGATGTAAGCAAGAAAGATTTGGGTATGATTGCCATGAGTTACGGCTACGTTTATGTTGCCCACATTTCCATGGGTGCAAACATGGCTCAAACAATCAAGGCCTTCCGCGAAGCCGAAGCCTACGACGGACCTTCCATCATCATTGCTTACGCTCACTGTATCAACCACGGTATCAACATGACCAATGGTTTGACCAACCAGAAAGAAGTTGTATCCTGCGGATTGTGGCCCTTGTATCGCTACGATCCTCGATTGGTTGATGAAGGCAAAAATCCCTTCCAGCTTGACAGCAAAGAACCCGATTGGAACTTGGCCGACTTCATGTACAAGGAAGTTCGCTTCAAGAGCTTGAAAGCAGCCAACCCCGATCGTGCCCAAATGCTTTTGGACAAAGCTATTGCAAAGGCAAAACGTCAGTACAACGAATACAAGTACTTGGCTGATCGCTCATTCTAAGCAATAGTTACGACTTTCGGTGTGGAGAAATCCGCACCGAAAGTTTTGCCCAAAGTGTATAATCTCAAAATGTTAAAAAAACTTTACGTTGCCTTTCTAATGTTTTTCTTCTCCGTTGGTTTGATTTTTGGCTACGATGTTTATTTCAACAGAGGTGTGCGAACCGATTGGATTGCCACAAATTTCAACGAGGATTTACGATGGGGCTCGGAAAGTTTTTTGAATAATCATTTTCTCGTTCCTTATTTTTCCATATACAGTTATATTCCCCAAAAGTTGGACACCCAGTCCTTTTACGAATCCCTTCCCAGAATTGCATTGAGCAACCTTGACACGAATTTTTTGCTCAACCGCCGTTTTTCCACCCGAAGTGAAATTCTCTGTTGTATGCTGGGAGGTGCCAGTTTCGGAGAAATATTCCATCGCCTTTATTTGGAGGTTGCCCCTGTTTCTTGGCTTTCCCTTTTGGTAAGTCCCTTCGATTTTATAATGCATTATTTTGGCGATGATGCAGCATCCCAACGCCCCGGGGACGGAATAAAGAGGTTGAAAATGTTTTTCGCACCCGGTGCCATGGGAATCATTAAGACCACGGAAAATTACAATTCCATGAAACCGATTTTGTTTGCGGGAAAATACGGCCTCAATCTTAATTACGGAAATCCATTCCACATTTCCGCCACCACGCCCTACTCCGCCTTTGATGTGGATTTAAGTGCCTCCATGGCGGAGGGTTTCATCTCGGTGATGTTACTCACCGAAGGGCTTTTACACAAATTCAAAAATTTCCATACGGAAAACGGCTCCGCTCTTCTTGGCCTTTCCATGGAAACGGATGCGGTCATCAGT
>JAFNZQ010000154.1 GCA_017382775.1 Spirochaetaceae bacterium | reverse complement strand
TGTATTTTTCCGCTGTCCAGTCGGACTTTTTGAATTCCGAATATTCGCTGCCACGGGTGATTCCGTCAAAAAAGGTTTGAACGTTCCATGCAGTGACGGAAAGTCGGTTCACTTCCCCTTGGCAGGAAAGAAAAAAGGCGGTAAAGCTCAATACAGAAAAAAATCTTTTCATAAATCCTCCGAATTCTTACATATTATATGGAAGAAAACCGGAAAACCACACCTGTTTTTAAAATTTTTTTCTTGACTTTTGGCGATTTTTATGTTATAATAATTTATGGAGGTGCGTTATGAAAATTACGAAAATTCCGTCGGGATTTAATTTTGAACCCGAACAAATTGATCTCATTGACAAAAAATTCCAGCGAATTAAATATGTTGAGGACTCCCTTTTGGATATTACCGTTAGGGTTAAACTTGACAAGAAATACATCTTTGAATGTAACGCCCACTTTTCCTGGGGAACTCCCGTTCACGTTTCCGGAGAAGATTACGACTTTGAAGCAGCCCTAAACGGAATGATGGACGTTTTGGATCAAAAAATCAAAAAGGAAAAGGATAAGGCCAAGGGACACTGATTTTCCTTTTGTTTTCCGAACCTGTTAAGGCTTTAATTGGTAAAAAAAAGATTTTTTTGTACTCACTTTTGAATTTTTTTTCCGTTTTTTTCGCTAAAAGCCTTGACAAGGTTTTTCGTTTGTGGTATATATGTTTATATACGCCAGCGTGGTGGAATTGGTAGACACGATAGACTCAAAATCTATTACTCGCGAGAGTGTAAGAGTTCAAGTCTCTTCGCTGGTATCGTTAGGAGCACGGTTGTATGAACCTTCTTTTTGTGGTTTTGCTTTTATTAGTAATCGCGCTTTGTTTTCATTTTTATGTATCATCATCACCAAAAAAAGAACAACACAAAGAAGATTTCTCGGATTCCGGCCCCATCCATGTGAAGAATCGTGAGCGCATCATCGCAAATTGCAAAAAGAAGTTGTCTAAAAATCCTCAAAACTACGAGGCTTTGCGTGATTTGGCAGGATTGTACTTCACCGAAGAGGACTACATCCAGGCTCTTCCGTTATACGAACTGATTTTTTCCTTACCCGATGGACAAACCCATATCGATTTTCCGATTTGTGCAATGAATTTGGGAATTACGGCAGCAAATCTTCATCAAAATACGGTGGCGTTGCGTGCTTTGGAATATGCCATTGCTCGCATTCCGGAAAATTTTGAATTATGCTTGACTCTTGCGAATCTGAGTTATGAAATTGGGGATTTAACCAAGGCCATTGTTTACTACGAGGAAGCGTTGAAGTTACAACCCACCGACATTCCTTCGCAAATCGGTATCGCCCAGTGCCGTTACAAGTCCCAGGATTACAAAAAGGCCATTCCGATTTTGCAACTTTTAATAGACGACAATTTGGGAAAGCCGGAATTGACTTTCATGCTGGCCGATTCCCTTTATGCCACGGGAAATCCCAATGTTTCGGAAAGGTATTTTCAGCAACTTTACGATGATCCCGTTTTCGGCGTAAAGGCCTCTTTGGCTTTGGGTGATATCGCCCGAATGAATTCCAATTTTAAGCTTTCCTACGATTGTTATTGCCACGGTTTGGATCTGACAAAAACTATCGAAACGGACCAGGGCGTTATGCTTGCCCTTTTATACAACATGGGACAATGCTGTTTGCAAATGAAGAACATTTCCAAGGGATTGGAATTATTCTTCCGCGTTCGTGACATCAATCCGGACTACAAAAATGTGAACGACATTATTTCGTCCTACGAAGAAATTAACCGCAACAAAAATTTATGTATATATACCATAGGTTCACAAGATGCTTTTTCCAAACTTTGCCACACAATTGTGTTCAGCTTTTTCAAAACCTGCGTTAAAAAAGTGATGGCCACCGATATAAATTCCGACTATGTTGAAGTTATAGTCCAAGTAACGGATCCTTCTTCATGGGAAGACATCATGGTTTTCCGATTTTATCGCAGCAAATCTCCGGTGGGGGAATTGGCTGTGCGAGACCTTTACGGAAAAACCCACGAGGTCCATGCCGGTCGCGCATTCTGTTTTGTGCTGGAAAGTTTCACCGAGGGAGCAATAAAATTCTGCGACGGCCGCCAAGTTGTCCTTTACGATCGTGACAAACTTGTTGACGTTTTGAACAAGTTGCCACCCATTGCCACCGACGACGAAAACGAACCTAAAATCGGCGAAGTGTCCGACATCAAGTCTGAATCCGTTTATCCCAAGAAAGAGGTCGCATCTCCTGTTTCCGAATCCGAAGAGGAACCTCCCGCGGAAGCTTCCCAATCACCGAAAGATCTTGACGAAGTCGACATGGCTATGGAAGCCTAAATCCTCTCCCGAAAAAAATAAAAAAAAATTTAAAAAAAATCGCATTTTTGTCGAAAATCTCTTGACACACATTTAGTGTATGTGTTATACTACATTCATCGGAGCAACACTATATATAGTGCCATTTTGGGGGAACTGATATGCGCTGTCCCAATTGCGGAAAAAACGAAGACAAAGTACTGGAGTCACGAACCATGGGCGAAGGCGAAACCGTTCGACGCCGTCGCGAGTGTCTCAACTGCGGTTATCGTTTTACCAGTTACGAATCCATTGAGGAAAAAACCTTCATGGTAATAAAAAAGGACGGTCGCCGAGAGCCTTTTGAAAGAAGCAAGCTGGAAAAGGGCATTCGTCGCGCCACGGAAAAACGTCCCATTGACGGACAATCCATCGAAAATTTGGTAACGCAAATTTTCGACGAATCTGTGCATCAGGCAGGGATTTCTCGGGAAGTTTCCACCTCGGAATTGGGCGAACGGGTTTTGGAAAAACTTTCACGGCTGGACACCGTGGCCTACATCCGTTTTGCTTCGGTTTACAGGCATTTTGAAAACCTTGATGAATTCGTAAAGGTTGCGAAAGAGATAAAAAAACAAGAAAGGAATAAAACATGAGAGGGGACATGAAATTTTCACAGTGGCGGGAGTCTCTGTTTGAGGAAGCTGAAACATCGCCGATTTCTCAAATAGTGAAACGTTCCGGAGAAATTACGGAATACAACCGCGACAAAATTGTTCAGGCAATAAACAAATCCATTGAAGCCGTCGAACACAGAGGGGATTTATCTCGCGCGGACAAACTTTCCAAGTCCGTGGAGGAAAAGTTAGCGGCTTTAATGCAAACCAGGCACAGTCGGTCAATTCCTGCCATTGAGGAAATTCAGGATTTGGTTGAAACCGTGCTTATTGAGAACGGCGAAGTCAGTGTGGCTAAAGCTTACATTTTGTATCGTGCCAAAAGGGATTCTTTGCGAAATGTTAAGCAGTTGATGCTCAACATCAACGAAACCATGGATGGTTACCTCAATCAGTCGGATTGGCGTGTGAACGAAAATGCCAACGTCAATTTTTCCTTGGGTGGACTGATTCTCCACAATTCAGGAACCATCACTGCCAACTACTGGCTTCGCAACATTTATTCCCCGGAAATCGCCGAGGCTCACAAGACTGCGGCGTTTCACATACACGACCTTTCCATGTTTTCCGGATACTGTGCCGGATGGAGTCTGCGCCAACTCATTGCGGAAGGTCTCGGCGGAGTCCCCGACAAAATCACTTCAACTCCTGCAAAACACCTTTCCACGTTGATTCAGCAGATTGTGAACTTTTTGGGAATAATGCAAAACGAATGGGCCGGCGCTCAAGCCTTTTCGTCCTTTGACACCTATCTTGCACCCTTTGTGAAAATAGACAATTTGGATGAAAAAGCCGTTCGCCAGTGCATTCAAAGTTTCATCTACGGCGTAAATACGCCCAGCCGCTGGGGTAGCCAGGCACCTTTCACCAACAT
>JAFNZQ010000153.1 GCA_017382775.1 Spirochaetaceae bacterium | reverse complement strand
GCAATCATTAAAATTTTCACAAGCAACCTCCGCATATATTATATCACGGTTTTTGTGAGTTGTCAAATTTTTTTTTGCGAGATTCAAAGATTTTCAGTCGTTGCCCACGTTGCGTAATTTCCACACGTTCATCATGGCTTCAATTATGATTTTTTTGTCCATTTTGCTTTCTCCCTTGGTTCTGTCGGGAAAAATGATGGGAAACTCCACGTATTTAAGACCTTTTTTGTAGGCACGAGCCTTCATTTCCACTTGGAAGCAATAACCGCGGGAAATAATTTTTTCCAACCCGATTGCGTCCAATGCCTTTCGTGACCAAAAATTAAAACCACCGGTAAGATCATAAATGGGAACGCCAATTACCAGACGAGAATACAAACTTCCGCCTTTGGAAATAAAATTTCGTAGGGCGCTCCATCCCTCCACGCCACCGCCTTTGATGTTACGACTGGCAATTACCACATCATGACTGTGGCCCAAATTTATCATTGTGGGAAGATACTCCGGTTTGTGGGAAAAGTCTGCATCCATTTCAATACAAGCGTCGAAATGTTTTCCCGCAGGATTGTCCTTGTCCATGGCCCATTGAAAGCCGGCAAGGTAGGCTGCGGCCAGGCCTGCCTTTTCGCCGTGTTCCATGAGATACAGGTTTTTATACTTGCCTTGCATGGATTTCACCACATCGGCGGTTCCGTCAGGAGATAAATCATCCACCACCAAAATGCTGCAATCATCCGGAATTGCAGCGAATTGTTCTTGAATTGCAGGTATTAAATCGGTAATGTTTTCCGCTTCGTTGTAGGTGGGAATAATTATCAGTACATTCATTCTTACCTCCTTGTATGTCAGTCCGCATCCCAGTGGGAAAGGGGTGCACAGTTTTCAAAAGGCGATCTTTCAAAGCGACAACTGTTTTGTTTTTTGTCCACAGTGAAAAATAGAGACGGTGCAGTGGTGCCGGTGACCAAAATATCAGATTTTTTGAAAATGTTGGCGCGCAATTCCACCTGATAATCCTTTGTGTTGAAAAAATTTGCGGGAACGGAACACAAAAGTTTATGATTCCCCTTTTTCAGCATAAAATCTTTTTTGTCAAAGAAAGGAGATGCGGTGAAAACAATGTTGCGATTATCCACAGAGATGAAGCACAATTCAAAATACAAATCCTTTGATTCTTCCTCCACGGTACAGTCAATTTCGATGAGAACGGGTTTTGTGCCGTCAATTTTTTCACTGTCGGTTTTTATGGAAAAAGCATTGGGTTTAAAGTAGCCGTTTCCGCGGCTTCCGTCGTTGGTCCAACGGAGAACGTTCCTGTTGGAAGTTTGAACGATGTTTTCTTCCAAATAGTAGTTAATACTGTCGTTTATGTCTTCATCGTAACGCAGCAAAGAGCCCTTTTCCATAACGACACCCTTGGTACAGAGACGTCGAATGGCATCCATGCTGTGGCTGACAAAAAGGACGGTACGTCCTCCATCCATACTGAGAGAATTCATTTTCGCCAGGGCTTTTTTCTGAAAACGAACATCGCCCACTGCCAAAACTTCATCAGAAATTAGGATTTCGCTTTCCAAGTGAGCGGCCACGGCGAAGGCAAGACGAATGTACATTCCGCTGGAATATCGCTTTACGGGAGTGTCAATGTAACGCTCAATTTCGCTGAACGCAATAATTTCGTCCATTTGACTTTCGATTTGGCTTTTTTTTAAGCCCAAAATCGTTCCGTTAAGAAAGACGTTTTCTCGTCCCGTAAGTTCCGGATTGAAGCCGGTCCCCACCTCCAAAAGGCTGGAAACCGTTCCGTTTAGATAGATTTTTCCTTCCGTGGGTGCGGAAATTTGGCTTATCATTTTCAATAATGTGGATTTTCCTGCGCCGTTGCGACCGATAATTCCCACCCGTTCCGATTTTTTTATCTCCAAACTAACGTCTTTCAATGCCCAAAAGCCGTCTTTGCCGTCATCATTGTAGCCGATTTGCCTGTTGGGATCTTCCCTTCGAAGAATCTTCGTATAAATCCAAGATTGCACATCTCGGTTCAAAGTGCCGGTGCGAATTACGCCTAAATTATAATATTTCGACAGATGTTCGATTTTAATTGCAATATCATTCATACTACGTCCACAAAGTTTTTTTCGCTATGGGTAAAACAAAGCAGTCCCAAAATAAAAAGCCCCAAGGATGTGGCCAAACTGATTAAAGCCATATTTGTGGGGACAAATCCGTTGCCGTAGTACCAAATTCGAAAATATTCGAAGGGGGCGCTTACGGGATTTATATAATACAAAACGGAAAACTTGCTGGAAAGTCCCCGAGCCAGAGGATAAACCACGGGCGTTGCATACATTGCCAGGGGAAGGGCAAAATTCAAAAGATGGCGTAAATCCCGGTATTTTGTTGTCAAAGATGTTGCGATAAGCCCCAATCCCGTGGCACTGAGTCCAATCCATAAAATCAAAAGCGGGGAAACCAGCATCATTAAACCGGGCTTTAAAATGTCGCTGGTAAATAAATAATATAGAAAGAAAACCATCAAACACAGGTACTGAAAAAACAATTTTATGGCGTTGGTGAAGAAAATCGAAATGGGAACGCACAGTCGGGGAAAATATATTTTCCCGAAAACGTTGCTGTTATCGATGAAGCACGTGGACGTAGTTAAAAGCACCGTGGAAAAAAATGTCCACAACATGGTTCCGGAAAAGTAAAAAAGAACGTGTGGTGTGCCGCCGGTACTGATATCAGCCAGATTGCCGAATATGAAGGAGTGAACCACGGTAGTAAACAGTGGCTGTATAAAATACCATATGGGTCCCAAAATCGACTGTTTGTAAATAACGGAAATATCCCGCTTTACAAACATGGATATCAAATCCCTGTAATGCCAAACATCCTTTAACAGGTTGAAGTCCCACCAACGCTGTCCGGAATCGATAACTTTAGTCCATTGCTTGTTAGAAATATCTGCCATGGGGCAAATTATACACGGAAATTAAATCTTTGTCAATGGGAATTACCTCAAAATCCCGGTATTTCATAAAAAAAACATTGTAAAAAACGTTGTAAATTGTGAAAACCGGCATCCCCTTCAAATTACATCAAATTATTAAAAAAAATTGCATAATTTCCCTGTCACCCCTT
>JAFNZQ010000002.1 GCA_017382775.1 Spirochaetaceae bacterium | reverse complement strand
GAGCGGGAAACTCGTCGAACCTCACCATCCCAACAAAATTCCACTTCACCTTGAACCAAAAGATAGGCCTTTTCCAACTCCGTTCGATCCGTCCATTCCTGCCCTTTTTTCAGAGAAAGAACGCCGTAATCCATGAGCATATCGCCGTTTTTGCCGCCGATTTCACTCAAAGCCGTGTATCCGTTATTGAATGTGTCCATGCGTTTGATAGATTCTTTTTCCATTCCATCTCCTTGCGGTCTTCCCGACAGTGGAATTTCGGGAAGGCCACAAAATTTCAGAATTTTTCCACCTTAACGGGGCGGTTTTCATCCAAGGATTTTTTTGCCGCTTGGGCAATCAAAATCGGTCGCAAACCGTCGTCAATGTCAACCAAGGTGGGCTTGTTGTTTTCAACGGAATCGATGAAGGCTTTTATTTCATCGGTGAAACTCTTCATGTAGCGTTCCAGGAAGAAGTACAAGGGTTTGTCCGAAGAAACGGTTTTCTCCGTGAGAACTGTAACCGTGGTGGGTTTGTCGTTTTCCGCCACCGCAGCTCCCTTGGAACCGAAAACTTCCAAACGTTGATCGTAACCGTAGGCGGCACGGCGGGAATTGTCAATAAGGCCGATAACGCCGTTTTCGAAGGTCAATGTGATGAGAGCCGTGTCGATATCACCGGCTTCGCCAATGGCCTTATCAACCAAAACGGCACCTTTTGCGTAAACTTCCGTAACGGGACAGCCGGCTTGGAAACAAGCCATGTCGAAATCATGGATTGTCATATCGGTGAAAATTCCGCCGGAAACTTTTACATATTCAATTGGTGGCGGTGCCGGATCTCGGGAAGTAATTTTTATCATTTCGATTTTTCCCAATTCGCCGGAATCGGAAAGTTCCTTTATGCGACTGAAATTGTGATCAAAACGTCGGTTGAAACCAACCTGTAATTTTACGCCGTTTTTGTTCACAGCTTCTTTAACCGCCAAAATTTTTTCCACACTCAAATCCACGGGTTTTTCGCAAAACACATGTTTTTTCGCATTGGCGGCGGCAATGGCCACTGTGGCGTGGGTGTCAGTGGATGAACATACCAAAACGGCATCCACTTCGGGATCTTTCACCAAATCTTCATAAGAATCATACACCTTTGGGATACCAAATTCGGCAGCAGCAGTTTCTGCCGACTTCTTAATCACATCGGTGATGGCCACAACCGAGGATCCGGAAATTGCTTGCTGAATACTTTGGGCATGAACGCGTCCAATCCGACCTGCTCCAACAATTCCAAATTTCATTTTTTCCTCCTAAAATAACGCTGATAAAATTATACCATACTTTTGGCCAAATGTCAAATTTTTTTGATAAATAAATTTTCCCGGCCCATTTGGACATTGGGATGCGATTTGTTTTTTACGGAAGAGTTAAGAAAAAAGTCAGAAAGAAAAGAGAGAACTGCGGAATTTTTTTTCCGTTTTGAGCAAAGACGCGGGGCCGTGACCGGGTAAAATTTCCACATCATCGGGGAAGGATAAAATTCTTTCCAGGGAAGTTTTCAGTTTTTCGCCGTCCCCACCCTCGCAATCAATGCGACCACAGGAACCTTGGGCAAAAATTGTGTCTCCGGTGAACATGATATTTTTTTCCGCAGAAAAAAAACAGACGGAACCGGGACTGTGTCCGGGGGTGGACACAACCTGTAAGCCATCGGGAAAGGTCGGACTGCCTTTAAGTATCACATCCCCGTCTTTGAGAAGCACATCTCCCGGAGGAATGGGAAAATCATTATTATCCACAACTTCCCCAATCCCCAGTTGAACAAATTCTCTGTAAGCCACATCGAAGGCATTTTCGCCCAACCGATAGGCATCATCCCCGTGAACATAAATTTTTATGTTGGGAAAGGCTTCCACCATACAACGAATGCCGGCGATGTGGTCATAATGACCGTGGGTTAAAAGCACGGAGGATATTACCCCATTTTGGGATTTAACGTATTCCACCAACTCTTTTCCATTTCCGCCGGGATCCATGAAAGAAAAAGACTTTTCCCCATCAAGAAAGCAGTACGTGTTTGTACAAATTACTCCCGTGGTGAAAAGTCTCAAATCCATTATGTTGTCTCCGTGGCTTCTTCGGTTTCGGGAATACGTTTTTTGGAATAACTCACCGTGATGGCCTTTCCGCGACACTCTTTGTTGTTCAACATTGCGATTAAGTCATCGGCATCGGAACGGTAAACTTGTACAAAGGAATAGTTGGGAAAAGTGCGGATGCGACCAATTCTTTCCCGAGCCGTGTTGGTATTGGTCATAATGAACTCAATAATGTCCCTGGGGAACACACGGCGAATTTTTCCGGCACCGAAAAACAGTTGGGCGGAATCTTCTTCCGGAATTTCAATGCGAACCGGTTTTTCTCCCGTGGAAGAAAAACGGGAAGGTCTTTCCGCCACTTTGCCATCGGAAAAGGCCAATTTTGCCAAGTATGCTCCCATATAGGACCGACGGAAAAAAGGTACATGCTTTTTATATAATTTTGTTAATTCGGTCAACTCATCAATATCAACTTCGGTCTCCACCTTTTTCAGTGAACGAGCCAAAAACTCGCCAAAGGCCGCCTCATCGAATTTTGTTTGACTTCTCATAATAACTCCCCGCCACGGTTTTGTGGCTTATAAATCTTTGCGGCTTTCGATAATTCGATCCACGAGGCCGTAGTCTTTTGCTTCTTCGGCATTGAGCCAATAGTCTCTGTCCGTGTGTTTTTCAACCTCTTCCAAGGATTTTCCCGTTTCTTCCACAATGAGTTCGTTGATTTTTTTTCGTAATTTTTCCACTTCCTGTGCATGGATTTCAATGGCCGTAGCGACACCTTTTATTCCGCTCAACGGCTGATGAATCAAAAAATGACTGTTGGGAAGGGCAAGTCTCTTGTCCTTGTCTGCGGCAAGCAAAATCAACGATGCGGCACTGGCAACAAGGCCCATACCGATTGTGTACACCGGAGCATCGACAAAACGAATCATGTCAAAAACAGCAAAGCCGGAATCCGCATCTCCACCGGGCGAATCGATAAAAATATAGATCGGTTCGTGGGATTCGGCTTCCATCAAAAAAAGCTGTTTAACAATTTTTTCTGCCAATTCCTTGTTAATTTCTCCGGACAAAACGATTTGTCTCGTCTGCAAAAGTTTTTCGGATATATCCGGACCGGGTTTCTTTTCTTTTTTTTCATCGCAATCGATCATCTTATACCTCAAAAAAAAGTATAATAAAAAATAAAAGTTTTGTCAAGGTCTTTTCCCCGCAGGAAAAGCCTCACTCGTTGCCGGGGCGCAGTGCAATGTCGTAGACCTCCGTCCAGTACAGCCCCGCATTTCCGTCAAGATAGGAAATGTTCACCGCGTCTCCCACGTTCAGCAGCGGTGCGT
>JAFNZQ010000152.1 GCA_017382775.1 Spirochaetaceae bacterium | reverse complement strand
ATTAAGGCTCGATCGAAGGCCTTTTTCAGCTCATCAAAATTTTCCACCCCCATAAAGGTGAAATATCCCAAAGAGCTGTGATTAGGCGCGAAAAAAAGTTTAACTTCGTCCGCCAATTTATTGTTTTTTACCAAAAGGCCGGTAATGCGTTCTTTAAATTCTTCCAGGATAAATCCCACCGAAGCGAAATTTTCCTCGTTGTAGTCGGGAATTGGGAAGAAAACAAAAACGTTTTTTTGCTGCTTCTTCGACGGAACCAACAGTGGTATTCCCTTGGCAGCTTTGTTTTTAATGTCCGCATCAAAAATGCGATCAATTTTAACGGACGTGACTTTTGTTGGCAACACCGGGGAATTTGCCGCCTTTGACTTTTCCAACTTTGATGCAAAAAGGTTTTTCCCTTGGAGGAATGCGAATAAGGTGTCACAAAGGTCGGTAATTTCTTGGAAATTTTCGTTTCCGCTGACGGAAATTTGAATACGGGAGGAATCGGCAAGGGCGAGATAGGATTCGCGAGCAACTTTGAGGGAAATTCCTTCCAAAATCCCATCACCCACAGCGAAGGAATGGGATGCCGGTTTTTCCCCTAAAATTGTGCGGTAGGCTTCGGAGTACATTCGGTACTCGTTGGAAGCCCGTTGCTGTCTGGCCCGTCGGCGAACACGGTACAGAGCCTCATCGAAAATTTGGGGCAGGGGAACGGTATTCAAGGCGGTTGCAACAGATTGCAACACCTTTTTGATGTTACCCGGTCGTACCTTTATAATTACACGGTTTGCCTCAAATGATGGCTCATCGCTGATTTGAGCATAGGCGGGAAGACCTTTGTCAACGGAAATTTGCCGCGAAAAGGCCGCCACGGCAAATTCCGAAAGGAAGGCGTTGGAAACACTGTCTGACACAAGGTCGCCACCCAGGAAGTTTATGCAAATGGCGGAATTTTCGTTGGTAACGTTTTTGTTCATTGTGATTTTCACGCCACTTTTGGTGGTGTACCGGCTGATTTTTGCCACACTGTGATCGTAAAAGGAATTTGCCAAAACCATGTAATCCTGCACCACAGGGGTTGTTGGAACTTTTTTGGCAACTTCCCTTTTGACTAAAAAATCATCGTCATCGAACCAAAATTTTGTGGTTTCATCAATAATCCGTTGTGCTGTGATGGATGAATTTTCATCCTCAGGATTTAGCATATAGAACACATAGGGACGTCTTTGGGGTACAGATCGTAAATCATCACTTTGGATTCGCAAAATTCGGCTTTCATAGCCCCAAAACTCTTCCGGAGAACAACCGGTGGTGGCCGTGTTGTCGGCAAAACTCGATATGGCGGAAAAGTTTGATGACACTTCTCCTTTCCATGCGCGAATTTTTTCGCTTTTGGCTGCGACAATTTCTTCGTCGGGCAAAAATCCGGACAAATTTGTGAAAATCCGCAACAATTCCCTTTGTTGAATGGCAAAATCGAACTTTTTTCCCAACAAAATTTGCACCAGCAAAAAGGGAGAATCGGAACGGGCTTCGTAACTTACGTTGACGAAATCCAGGTTTTCAATTCCCAAAATCGGGTTTTTCATAATCGCATTTTTGAAGGCGGAAGTTCGTTTTTCCAAAATTGCGGCAACCATGTCTCCCTCAATGTGGGATTGGTTGTCTTTTAGGGGAAAATAGGCTGCGATTTGGGTGAAATCCTTGCTGAAAATTTCGGATTTTAGGATGAAATGCCCGGGTTTGGAAAGGTTATCCCCATTTTTTTTGGGGGTTAAGGGGATGTAATCGGGATTTTCCCACTTTTCGAATTTTTGTCGCACTATTTCGTAAATTTTTTCCACATCCACATTTCCGCAAACAAAAAGGGCGGAACGGTGGGGAATGTAAAATTCATTTCGTAGGCTAAAAAGAATTTTGCGAGCCTCTCCGGATGAAACATCCTCAATTAAATGGGGATTTACCAGGGAAAACTGCTTCCATGGTTCATGGGGAAACAAAACAGTTTCCACCGCGGAATTTAAAAATCCCTCCGGGGATTCCCGAGTCATTTTGATTTCCGATTTGTATTCTCGTAAATTTTCAATGAGGGACTTTTCGTTGAAAACGGGATTTATGGTTGCAT
>JAFNZQ010000151.1 GCA_017382775.1 Spirochaetaceae bacterium | reverse complement strand
TTAAAAATCCTCTTTCGCCTTGACAGGAAAAAGGGGATTTTCCCTTGACTTTTTTTTCCCTTTTTTGTATACTTTGTATATATTTTATACTGTGAGGGGGAAAAGATGAAGTTGGCTGTTACGTATGAAAACGGAGATGTTTTTCAACACTTTGGGCATTCTTCCCAATTTAAAATTTACGAAATTTGCGATAAAAAAATAGTTTCATCCCAAATTGTGGAAACAAAGGGTGCGGGGCATGGGGCTTTGGCCGGATTTTTGAAGGATAATTCTGTGGATACCCTTATTTGCGGCGGAATTGGTCCCGGTGCCGTGGCTGCCTTGGAACAAAATTCCATTAAAATTTACGGTGGAATAAGGGGAAGTGCGGATTTGGCCGTGCAAGACTTCATTGATGGAGACTTGGTTTTTAATCCAAATCCCAATTGCAACCATCATCATGGTGACGACCATGATTGCCACATCCATTCTTGTGGAGAAAATTGAGGCAATCCATGAAACTTATTCCGAAATTCCCCGATTTTCAGATTCTCACCCTGGACTTTTATCGGGAAATACGGGAAGTTTGTTTGGCCTTGGATTCCGGAATTTCCGAGTTTTCTGCCTCGTGTTTGTGCATTCATTCACCAAAATACGGTTACAAAATTTCCCGTTGGGAAGATTCTCTCATAATAAGTTATTTTTCCCCTTATAAAAAGCGGAATGAATTTATTTTTTTGGGGAAATTCCCCTGTGGCGAAGTGATTTCCCGGCTTTTCGAAACCCATACCTGTTGGACTCACATAAGCGAAAAGGATTTTTTGGAAAATGAGGGAAAATTTATTTCCTGGGGATTAAGGACGGAGGAGGATAGGGACAGTTTCGACTACCTTTATTTTCGCGAGGATTTGGCATCCCTTTCCGGACGGAAATTCCACAAAAAAAAGAATTTGGTAAACGCCTTTCTTGCAGCCCATTCTCCCTACGATCGTCCTTTGGATGAAACAACCGTTCCCCATGCTTTGGAAATTTTGGAAAAATGGAATAAAACCCATCATGATAATATTCCCACGGATTACGAAATTTGTAAGTTCACCTTGGAAAATCTTTCCCGTTTGGAACTCATGGGAAAGGTTATTTATGTGGATGATGTTCCCGTGGGATGGTATTTGGGAGAAATCTTCGAACAGAACAAAATGTTTTGTTGCCACTTTGAGAAAGCGGACAGTGATTACAAAGGTGCCTTTCAGTATGTAAACCGATTGGCAGCCGAATCCCTTCCCGATTATGTTCACCTCATAAATCGCGAACAGGACCTGGGTGACGAAGGGCTGCGACAGGCTAAACTCACATATCGTCCCTGCGGTTTTGTGAAGAAAATTGCGGCTTTCAAAGATTCGGTCTAATTCTTTTTGAGGATTTTATCCCCGGAAATTTTCTCAATAAAGCTGAAAATTATGAAGAAGAGCCTATTTTTTGCCGATAATTCTGCAAAGGTTTTTTATGAAAAATTTTATAATTTTCAGGCGATTTTTTCTCGTTACTTTTTTCTTTCTTGTGTTTCCAAAATCTTGGTCACAAATTTATCCTGAAATTGAAAAATTACATCATACGGATCCCACTTTTAAGCAGTTTTTGCAGGATGTGGAACTTTCATACCAAAAAATTGCCCGTTCCGAAAATCCCGAAGTTTGCGTTTATTCCTATAAAACCGCGGATACGGACAGTTTGATGCGCATTGCCGCTCGCTGTAATTTACCCTACGAAACAATTGCCTGCATTAACGG
>JAFNZQ010000150.1 GCA_017382775.1 Spirochaetaceae bacterium | reverse complement strand
TGCACTGAAATTGCCGGAAAAAAACATTATCTACGAACCCTGTCCGCGAAATACCGCACCTGCCATTGCAACGGCGGCCTTTTATGCCCAAAAACGTTTCGGGGATGCCGCAATGGCAATTTTGCCCTCCGACCATGTAATTCGGGACGGTTTGGCCTATCTTCGAGATTTTAATGCGGCTTTGGAACTTTGTCGTGAAGGAAGCAACTTGGTTACCATCGGCATAAAACCCACCTATGCGGAAACGGGATTCGGTTACATACAGTTTGAAAAGGGGAAAAATCCTTCTCCGGTGGTTCTTTTCAAGGAAAAACCGGATGTTAAAACCGCGGAAAAATACCTTCAATCCGGAGAATTTTTGTGGAATTCGGGGCAGTTTTTCGCCAAGGCTTCCACAATAATTGCCGCCACCGAGGAATTTTCCCCGAAAAATTTTCGCTTACTCCATGGTTTTTCCCAATTCATCGATGGGGAAAATCAAGAAGAGGAATTCAAAAAATCTTTTGAGCAGTGCGACAAGGAATCCTTCGACATTGCCGTGGCGGAAAAGATTCGCGACATTTTTGTCATCTCAGCCACTTTCGACTGGAACGATGCCGGAAGCTTCCTTTCTCTTTCGGAAATAAGGAAAACCGACGAGGCCGGAAACGTGGTTCGGGGAAAGGTCGTTTCCTTGGACACGGAGAATTGCGTAATTGATTGCGATGAAGGCTTGATGGCCACCGTGGGAATAAAGGACTTAATTGTGGTAAAATCCGGCAACGGAATTTTGGTTTGCAAAAAAAGCGAAAATCAACAGCTTCGAGAAATAATTCAGAGAATAAAAACCGAATACGGAGAAGATTTCCTATGAAAAAGGCTTTAATTACAGGAATTACGGGACAAGATGGCTCATTTTTGGCGGAATTTTTGCTGGAAAAGGGCTATCAGGTTCACGGAATTGTTCGCCGTGCTTCCACATTCAACACAGGACGCATTGAGCACCTTTATATCGAAAGTGCTTTGGAAGATATGCACAAAAATCGGGGAGTTTACCTTCATTACGGTGATATGACCGATTCGGAAAATCTAATTCGGCTGATACGCCAAATTGAGCCGGACGAAATTTACAATTTGGCAGCCCAGTCCCATGTGAAGGTTTCTTTCGAGGTGCCGGAATACACCGCCGATGCGGATGCCACCGGTGTTTTACGCATTTTGGAAGCGGTGCGTTTTTTGGGGATGGACAAAAATTGTAAGATTTACCAGGCTTCCACCAGTGAACTTTACGGAATGGTGCAGGAAGTTCCCCAGTCGGAAACCACGCCTTTTTATCCCCGATCTCCCTACGCCGTGGCAAAACAATACGGCTTTTGGATTGTTAAAAACTATCGGGAAAGTTACGGAATGTTCGCCTGTAACGGAATTTTGTTCAATCACGAATCCGAAAGGCGAGGAGAAACCTTTGTCACTCGAAAAATCACCTTGGCCGCAGCCAGAATTGCCAAAGGGATGCAAAAACGCCGTTATTTGGGCAATCTAAATGCGCTTCGGGACTGGGGATATGCCAAGGATTACGTGGAATGTATGTGGCTCATGTTGCAACAGAACAAGCCCGATGATTACGTAATTGCCACCGGCGAACAGCATTCAGTTAGGGAATTTTGCAAACTGGCCTTTTCCCATGTGGGAATCGATTTGGTTTTTGAAGGAGAAGGCCTGAATGAGGTGGGACGGGATTCCAAAACCGGTGATGTGTTGATTCAGGTGGATCCGACCTATTTCCGACCGGCTGAGGTGGAAACCCTGTTGGGAAATCCTGCCAAGGCAAAAAAGGTCTTGGGATGGAATCCCCGACAAACTTCCTTTGAAAAACTGGTGGAAATAATGATGAAACACGATCTTAAATATGTGGAAAGCGAAAGATTCCTACACAGTCGAGGTTGAAAATGGATAAAAATTCCAAAATTTTTGTAGCCGGCCACAGAGGCTTGGTGGGAAGTGCAATCCTTCGCAACCTCAATGCCAAGGGCTACACTTCCGTTGTGACCAAAACCCACCGGGAACTGGATTTAATGGACCAAAGTGCTGTCAATGCCTTTTTCCGCCAAGAATCTTTCCATGCCGTTTTTTTAGCCGCCGCCTTTGTGGGTGGCATTGGTGCCAACTCATCCCTACCGGCGGACTTCATCTACCGCAACATGATGATAGGTTTTAACGTGGTGGAAGCGGCACGAAAATTCGGTGTAAAAAAATTGTTGAACCTTGGTTCCACCTGTATTTATCCCAAAATGGCTCCCCAACCAATTCGGGAAGAATCCCTTTTAACCGGCCCCTTGGAGCCTACCAACGATGCTTACGCCTTGGCCAAAATCAGTGTGATCAAACTTTGCACCTCCTACAATAAACAGTACGGAACGGATTTCCTCTCCGTAATGCCCACGAATTTGTACGGAATTGGTGATAATTACGATTTGCAAGGCTCCCACGTTTTGCCTGCGATGATTCGGAAATTCCACGAGGCGAAGGTCAGCGGTAAGGACGAGGTGGAACTGTGGGGAGACGGAACTCCATTGCGTGAATTTCTCTTCGCCGATGATTTGGCCGAAGCCACGGTTTTCCTAATGGAAAATTACAGTGCCGCGGATTTACGCAACGAAGCCGGCGATTTCCTCAACCTGGGTAGCGGCAAGGAACTTACCATTGCCCAATTGGCTGAAACAATCGAAAAAGCCGTTTACGCCGACTGCCCGAATCGTCGGTGTAAAATCCTCTGGAACACCGCCATGCCCAACGGCACTCCTCGCAAACTTTGCGACGTAAGCCGTATTGAAAAACTGGGTTGGTCCGCAAAAACTTCCTTGGAAGAGGGAATAAAAATCGCCTACGAGGATTTTAAGGAACGCTATGTAAAATAGAATTATCCCCTTGACAGGAAAGACTTTTCGTGATATAATTTTATGAATATCGGAGGATTTTATGAGAAAACCTTATTTTATTGCCGGAAATTGGAAAATGAATAAAACCAAGGACGAGGCCGTGGAATTGGCCCGTCAGGTTGTGGAAGCCGTAAAAGACGGAAAAAACCGTTATTTGGTGGCTCCCTCCTTTACCAACCTTGACGCCGTAAGCAGCGTCGTAAAGGGAACAAATGTAATTTTAGGCGCTCAAAACTGTTCCACCGAAGAAGCCGGTGCGCATACCGGTGAAGTCTCCGTGGGAATGTTGAAAAGCGTGGGCGTTCAAACCGTTATTTTGGGACATTCCGAACGCCGCCACATTTACGGTGAAAGCGACGAAATGATAAACAAAAAGGTTCGTTTGGCCTTGGCAAACGGCTTGGATGTGATTTTATGTATCGGCGAACTTTTGGAAGAAAGGGAAGCGGGAAAGGCCGAAGCCGTTTGTGAAGAACAAACACGAAAGGGGCTCAAAGACGTTTCTGCCCAAGATATGGCTCGTGTCACAATCGCCTACGAGCCTGTTTGGGCCATCGGAACAGGCAAAACCGCCACCCCCGATGACGCCCAGGCCATTCATGCCTTCGTTCGCGGCGTTCTGAAATCCATGTTCGGGGATGATGTTGCGGAAAAAACCTATATCCAATACGGTGGCTCCATGAACGACGGCAACGCAGCCGATTTGTTGGCCAAACCCGATATCGACGGCGGTCTCATTGGCGGTGCGGCTCTCGTGGCTGAAAAATTCAGCGTAATTGCCCACGTGGAGTAAGCCTATCCTCATTGTGGGAAATGGGACGTAATGAAAAATTACGTCCCATTCGTAAAAAAAATCGACTTTTGAAAAAAAAATCGGTTTTTTTGATGTTTCCCCTTGACATAAAAAAAAATATTTGGTAGAATTGATTAAATGGTTCGCCGTTGTAGCTCAGTCGGTAGAGCAATGGACTGAAAATCCATGTGTCGACAGTTCGATTCTGTCCGACGGCATTTGAGGTTTAATATGATTAAAAAAGGCAAAGTCGTGTCTTTATTCTATTCGGCAAAAGACGAAGCCGGTAATTTAGTTGATTCCGCTGACGAAAATTCTCCCATTGAGTACATTCAAGGTTCCGATTCCATACTTCCCGCATTGGAAGCCGCATTGGAAGGCAAAAATGAGGGCGACACTTTTACGGTGTATTTGGAAGCCAAGGATGCCTACGGAGAGTCTGACGAGAACCTGTTTTTCGATGCACCCCTTGAACATTTTGACGGAGAAGTTCGTCCGGGAATGCGGTTTTTCGCCCAATTCCCCGACGGCGAACAGTTGGTAACCGTGGTCTCCGTGGAAAACGGCAACGTGAAAATTGATGCCAATCATCCCTTGGCGGGGAAGAACCTTACTTTCACCGTAACGGTTTGCGGTGTGCGTAATGCCACAACAGCGGAATTGGAAGCCGGTTCTCCGGAAAAACCTGCCTCATCCTGTTCCTCATCATCCTGTGGCGGATGTTGCGGTGGCTGCGGCGGTTCCTGCGGTTGATAATGGGAGAAATCTTCGACCTTTTCGACGGTGAAAGAAATTTTCTGTTTCGACAAATTCCCAAGGGCGAAAGGAAAAATCATTCCGAATTTAATTTAATCGTACATATTTGGCTGCAATGGGGTGACAAATTTTTAATAACCCAACGGGCTCACGACATTTTTTGGGGCGGATATTGGCAACCCACCGGTGGACACGTTAGGGCAGGAGAATTGAGTTTTCAGGCCGCCCTACGGGAAACCGCCGAAGAAATCGGTATAAACCCCGTAAATTTACCTTCTCGCTACCTTTTTTCCTACAAATGCGTTGCCGACGGCGTGAAAAGGCCCAATTCCTTTTTTTTGGACGCCTGGCTTTTTGACATTTCATCCTTGGTGGAAGACCATAAATCTCAAAAAGATTTTTTCGCATCATTGAATTTTCAACCCGACGAGGTGATTGACGGTCGTTTCGCCACCTTTGATGAAATAAAGTCCTTGCACGCTGACGGTTTGTTCATGCCCTTTGAGGAAACCTACGAAAATTTTTGGCAAGATTTGCAATTCGCCCTTTTCAATAAAAGCCTTTTCCCCGAGAAAAATGCCCCGGATATTTCCGAATTTCCCAATCTTACTCCGAAAAATTTGCGGGCTTGGGGAGAAAAAAAACTGTCCGAAATTTCATCCACGCCCCAACTGGACAGCCTCATTTTCATTACAGAAACTTTGGGAAAGGATAAATCCTTCATTCTGACCAATCCCTTTTTGCCCCTTGCACCCGATGAGGTTAGATCCTTTTTTTCAATGATAAACCGTCGGCAAACCGGTGAATGCGTGGCGTACATAACGGGGAAAAAATCCTTTTTCAATCACGAATTTTTTGTCAATCCCCATGTGTTGGTTCCAAAAAGCGACAGCGAACTTTTGGTGGAAAAAGTGGTGGAGGCCCTGGGGGATTTTACTTCGGGGGAAGTTAAAATCATCGATGTTTGTACCGGATCCGGTTGTTTGATTATTTCCGTTCTTCGGGAAGCTTCGCGGATTTTTCCCCAATTGAAAATAAAGGCCTGGGCAACGGACATTTCCCCGGAAGCCTTGGCTGTGGCGAAAAAAAATGCCGCAACAATTTGCGAAAATGAAGAAATAAATTTTCGCCATTGCAATTTTTTCCGTCCCCTTGACCAAAGCCGTGACGAAATGCCCCAATCCTACGACATAATTTTTTCCAATCCGCCCTATGTTCCCAAAAAAGTTGCGGAAGAATTGTTGAAAGACGGACGCGGCGAACCAATGCTGGCCTTGGACGGCGGCGAAGACGGTTGCGATGCAATTCGTTCCCTCACGGAACAGGCCTCATCTCTGTTGAAAAAAGGGGGAAAAATCTTCATTGAAACAGGAGAATACAATGCGGAATTTACCCGAAATTTGCTTTCCGAATTTGGATTTTCCCAAGTGGAAACCTTTGCGGATTTAGGGGGTTTACCCCGCTTAACCCGGGGAATTAAGGATTGATTTTCTCGATAAAATTCAAATTTTTTTTGTAAAATTATTGACAAAATATGAAAATTATGATACAATGTAGTAGATGCAGGTAACCTTTATTTCCTTTGTTATTTTTCTTGTCTCTTTAATGGGCTGTAAAAATACTTTGGTGGAGCCTAATTATTCCAACGAAAACACGCCCATGTCCATATCCGTGGATCGTCCGGGAACGTACACATTCAAAAATTTACAGAACAAAAATATCTACATCACCCTATTGAATACTTCTCGCAGTTCCACCGCCATGCACAAACGCCTTTGGAGCAAAAATTCGGTCGACAACATAGTCACTTGGGAAAAGCATGGTGCCGCCGCTCCATATTCCCACAACAATGTGGTAGCAAGTTATTCCCAAATAAAATCCTCGAAAACAGCTTCTGATGATAACACACCCATCGTGGAATTTATTTCCAAGGAAGAATTCGAGACCATTTATCAAGAAGAAAATAAAGATGTGGTTTCCACATCCCCTCGTAGCGGAATACCCGTGGCCACAAAGTTTAACAGCGAGCCTCCTCGGGAAAGGGTTGACGATTTAAGGGCCTATCGCAAGGAATTGCTGGAAAAAGGCAGAGTGAACAAAAATTCGGTGAACAACAACGCTGTTTCCGCCGGAATCGGTGTCAACTCCAACATAATTGACCTGGGCAGTTCCACCAACGTCTTGGGCAAGGACAAAAAATTTTGGGTGAACAGCGATACGGCTCCGAATGAGGCCGGATATACTCAAACCGAGAGTGACTATTATGGCTCCACAAGATTCAAGCAAATTTCCGCCACCTGTGTGGCTTTAACCGAACACTGTGCCATCTATGTGGCCAAAGAGCAAAAGGATCTCCTTTTCAGCAGTAATACCCAGGATGTAACCTTTCCCCTTATGGAGAAAAAGGCAAAAGATCTTGCCAACTATTTTGAAAAAATTTATACCATGGAAACATCCCTTTTTGGTAAACCCTTTCGTATGGACTTGGGACCAAGTAAAAACGAAGTTGAAATACTCATTTACGACATTGATGCGGATGTGCAATCCAATGGCGGTGTGGGCTTTTTTTGGGGAAAGGATTATTTCACCAACAGTGCCCAGCCCTTTTCCAACGAAACGGAAATGTTTTATTTGGACAGCTCCTTCGTCAAAACCGATCCGCAGGTGGCCTGTTCCACGCTGATACATGAATTTCAGCATATGATAAATTTCCACCAAAAAATAATCCTTGGTGGAATGTACTCCGTGGAAACCTGGTACAATGAAATGATGTCCATGATTGCCGAGGATATGATTTATCCCATAATTACCCCCAACGATAATGCCGGCTGGGTAATGAATGTGCGTATGGAGAACTTTCTTCGACAGTTTCGACAGGGTAGCGTAACCCATTGGATCGACGGTGATGTGTACTCTTACAGTTATTTGGCTGCCTTTGGCGGATACTTAACGAGAAATTACGGAGGAGCAAGATTCGTCCATGAACTGTCCACAAATGCCTACCAAGGTGTTTCCTCAATTGCAAATGCCATTGAAACCTTGTATCCGAAAAGGTATCAAAATTCATCGGCTATATTCACCGATATTTTTCTCCGCTTCCCCGAAGTGATGTTTTATACCAAAAAAAATTTGTTGAAGTCATCCTTTTCCTTTGAAGTACCGGTAAGCGAAAGTTATATAGATTATTGCGGGTCAACTTATGCATTAAAGGATTTTAAGGTGTGGCCATTTACATTTAGCAATGGCAAAACCATAAAGCCATATTTTTTAAATATGAACGCTGATTCAAACACACAGTATCGAATACGTCTAATGTCATTCATGGTATTTGAACATGACGACCTGAAAAATGTTTCCGGTGATTTTTCCATTACCTTTTCGGAACTTGCCGATGGTGGTATTAAATATCAAATTTACGTTGTTTCCCCACCTGACGGCTAATTATTGTCTAAAACAGTTTATCCCATTTGTATTTATTAGGAGGTTATATGATAAAAGTTGCAACCATTGCCGGTTCCGACACTTCAGGAGGTGCCGGTCTCGAAGCGGATTTGAAGGTCTTTTCCGAATTTGGACTTTACGGAATGGCCGCCATCACTGTAATTGCCACAATGAACAGCAAAGATTGGAGCCACAGCGTTTTCCCCATTGACTCCAAAATTCTCGAAACC
>JAFNZQ010000149.1 GCA_017382775.1 Spirochaetaceae bacterium | reverse complement strand
TAATTTTTCAATTCCTGTAAGATAGTTCATTCCGGCTGCACTTACAGGAAAAAGTCCATGTTGGGAAAAATTGGTTTTTGCAACACAGTTTTGGCATAAAAATCCGTTGGGGAAGGGCGAAAAAACAGCTTTGTCCGTTAAGACACAGCCACATTGACAGCAATTATCTGTGGAGGGATTTTCTCCTAAAAAAATCTGATATCGCCACAAAAATCGTATTAAGGCCTTTCTGCTTTCCTCATCGGTACACTTATCCATTCCGTCAAAAAAAACATTTATTAAGGAAAAAATTTTTTCGAAATCCGTTCCCCCTGCCGCAGTTTTGATTAACAACTCGGCACAAAAGGTTGCCGCCCATGACTTAAACAGGCTTTCGTGAAAGGAATTGCGAAAAACTTCTCCGTGGAAATCCGTAATTTTCGAAGAATTTTTGTTGGTATAAACCCACAGCGTCCCGGATGTAAAAGGGGACACCAAGGAACGTAATTTACTTTTTGGGCCGCCATATAACAGGGCTGTTTCGATGCCTCGTTTGTCTGCCAAAAACGTTACAACCCGATTGTTCTCACTCACCGAGCGTAAATTTAAGATTAACGCTGCACATCGACTGTTACGTTCCATTTTTTTATTAAAAATCCTTTGAAAGGGAAATGGTTAAGAAAGCAGATATTCGTTTATCCCAGTTTTGATAAAATTCCGTATTGGAATCGAAGTCACCAATAACCATTTCGTGCTTATTAAGTGACAAGGTGTAGCGACCGTTTTCTTTACCCCAAAGGAATGGAATTCCAAACCGGAAATCAAAATCCTTGAAACCGGTATAGGTTAGGGCAAGCATTGCACCGCCGGTGTTATCAAATAAAGTATGTTGTGCGTTGATGTAAATATGCAGCGGTAAATCAGCAATGCGGCGATAGGCCAATGTCACACCAAAGTTGTGGTCATTTTTGATGTTCTTGTCACTTCCGTCATAAAAATATTCGGTCACCATGGAGAAGTTGTCAACAAGAAAGATTAGACCACCGAGAACTTTAAATGAGGAATAAAACTCGTCGGTTCCAACGTTGAAAAAATCATAACGAAAGTCCACATAGGGTTCTATATGCTGAAAAACTGCTTTCGCCGAAAAATAGGTATTGATTCCGGCTTTGGAATTGTATTTTCCGCCGAGGGAAAACTTCACTTTACCGAAAACCTTATCAAAATTTCCGGCAAAATTAAAATTTTCCAGTGAATAAAGACTTTCGCGGTTTCGGATTCGCCCGTATGCGATTAAATTTATACCGTTGAGAGCCAGCGGAAATGAAATTTTTAAATTCACGCTACTGTCCACACCACTAATTAAGTTGGCAGGATTGAACAACTTTCCTTCGCCCCAACTCATCGGAAATTGTCCCACCGACACTCCCATCCATGGGGCAATGGTGTAATCCACATACAGGCGGTCGATTTGTAAACCGGACCAACCTTCATCGAATTTTTGCGGATCGACCTCGGTATCGAAGCGGCAGAAAAGACGAAAATTCGTATCCGGTCGCAAGTCAAAGGAAATGTTTGCGTTTATGTTGGCCGCCACCGTTGCTTTAGGTGTTTTGAAGTCATAATCTTTCCATCCACCGGCCAAACCACCGGTGGCTGTGAAATTACCTTTTATTATCACAGATTCGTGCCTATTAAATTGCTGCATGTGGTCAATGTTTGTATCTTCAATGATAACATCATCTTCTGCCGTATCAAAAAGGTCGTCGAGGCTGTCCGTATATTCTTCTCCCCCAATTTCTTCACCGTCAAATTTCGAGGACACGGTTGAATCATTTTTTTCGTCCAAATCCACTGCCGCAACATTACGTGGACAAAAGGAAGATAGGAGAATGAGAAAAATTAACAATACGACATTTTTTTGGGATGGAAACATTATAGTTTTAACGCACGCGTTGCAGGTACTCCTTTGTATAAACGTCATCGGGTAAAGGCTTCAAAGAAGGCTTGGAAATTGTTACAACGGTACGTTCAAACACAGTCTTTTGATTAACCGTTCTTTTCATCAAATGATCCAAAATAGTCATGGAAACGGGAACCCATTTTGCTTCCACCTTTTGATATGAAGGAATGGCAATGGTTCGCAAAAGTTGTCCCGAAAGACTGTAATCTTCTCGTTTACGAATTAAATTATCACCGGAAACCCACATTTTTATTTTTGGGAAAGAAACATTTTTTGTGGTTGCTTCCAATTCCAGCACTGCACAATCTCCGAATTTTCCCAATTTTTCTGTACTTTTTTTCACAATTTTGTAATCCCTGGCATAATTGGAACTGTTAAAATCGGAATTTCTCACAGCCGTATTTTGAAACCGCTCCTGGGCACTGGTAAAGGTGAAAGAGCCGTTTTTAGGCTCGTACAACCATAAGATTTCGCCTTGTTTCAAATAACCCTTTCCTTTGTCAACCTCCGGGCGTAAAATCAAAATTACATATTCGTCGGTGGCGTCTCGGCGGAACATGGCCACATTTTTTGAAGAAACGCCGCCATCGGGACTGCGGGTTTCAATGTGATATTCGGCGGATAAATCTTTCCCGCGAAAAGAAATGCAATCATCAATGGCTTCCAGGGTAACATCGGAAGCAAAAAGCGAAAACAACTGAAAGAAACCGGCAATTAACAGAAATGATTTTTTCATTACATCCCCCTAATCAGTACTTAAAGCTTCACTGGGTGTGACTTTACACGCATTTGTTATGGGCTGAATGGCTGCCGCAATAACCGCCGAAGCTACCAAAATCAAATTTACCATAACCTGCCTCGGCAAAATCCAATATCGCAAATGACCGTTGATGGTAAAAAAGTTTATCAAGTTTATATGACTGAAATTTAAACCAGTAATTATCTGTAAAGTTACAAGTGCCAAGATGAACCCCAAAAGGCATGAGAACAATGCCAGTAGCAAAGCCTCACTTATAAACAAATGGGCTACATGATTTTTTTGCATCCCCATTGCCCGCATTGTTCCGATTTCCCGTATTCGTTCGTAAATCAAAACTTTGTATGTGTTCAATATCCCGACAATCATTATGGCAAGGAATACGGCAAGGATGAAATAGGTACAAATGTTAAAAACGAAGATTAAATCCGTAATATTTCCCAAAACGGTGTCCAAGGAATAAAGGACAAAATCAGCTCCCTTCCAAGAACCGTTATACTCTTCCCGAGTTAAACACAACTTCGTATTTTCATATCCGGATTTAACCAAAAAATTGTATAGATTTACGGTATTGCCTTTTCTGTTCTGACCATCATTGAAATAGATTGCAATTTCGTTGGCGGATTCTTCCGGATAACTCATTAAGGCATTTAAATCTCGGCGGTGAAGATAACAGGCATAGGCAAAGAAGTTTTGTTCGTGGAAAATGGCTTTGAGAGTGTATGTTCCGGTATTTTGGATGGCGGGACGTACCTTTTCGAATTTATCCCCCGAATACAACTTAGTGATTTCAGCCAAAATTGTAATATCATCGCCGATTTTTGCATTTAAAAATTCCGCCACGGCAGAACTTAAAATAATGCCATTATCGCTTTCTTCTCCCTCAAAATCTTGCAAACTACCGGCTACAATGGGCATGTTC
>JAFNZQ010000148.1 GCA_017382775.1 Spirochaetaceae bacterium | reverse complement strand
TGCAGCGTCAGGCCGTTCCTTTGTTGTTTCCCGAACCTCCCCGTGTGGGAACCGGTATGGAAGCAAAATGCGGTTACGATTCCGGCGTTTTGGTAAAGACTCGCACTTCCGGTGTGGTAAGTTACGTTACCTCTGACGAAATTCACATTCAGCCCGATAACGGTGGCGAGAATGAAATTTATCGATTGTTGAAATATGCCCGTACCAATAAGGACACATGCTATCACCAGCGTCCCATTGTGACTTTGGGTCAAAGGGTGGAAGCCGGTCAGGTTATTGCCGACGGTCCTGCCATGTTCAAAGGCGAATTGGCATTGGGACGAAACATTTTGGTTGGATTTGTGCCTTGGAACGGTTACAATTACGAAGATGCTATTTTGATTTCCCAACGAGTTATAAAGGAAGATATGTTTACTTCCATTCACATTAAAACCTATTCTTGTGAAGTTAGGGAAACAAAATTAGGTCCGGAAAGAATTTCCCGTGATATTCCCCACAAGAGTGAGGAACAGTTGAAAGGACTGGACGGTGAAGGTATTATTCGAGTGGGCGAAAAGGTTCGTTCCGGAGATATCCTTGTGGGTAAGGTTTCTCCCAAAAACGACACGGAAACCACTCCCGAATTCAAACTTCTCATGTCCATCTTCGGTGAAACTCTCCGTGACGTGAAGGATTCATCCCTCACCGTCCCCCACGGCGTTGAAGGAACCGTTATTGAGGTTCAGCGATTGAAGCGATCCGAGGGCGATGAGTTAAATCCCGGTGTGGAAGAGATGATTACCGTTTTGGTTGCATCCAAGCGAAAATTGCGGGAAGGCGACAAAATGGCAGGTCGTCACGGAAACAAGGGTATTGTGGCACGAATTTTGCCCGAAGAAGATATGCCCTACATGGAAGACGGAACGCCATTGGACATTTGTTTGAATCCCCTTGGTGTGCCTTCTCGAATGAACATTGGGCAGATTATGGAAAGCGAATTGGGACTTGCGGGAAAATACCTTAACGAATGGTATGAAAGTCCGGTGTTCCAGTCTCCCTCCAACGAGCAAATTGAAGCGAAATTGCAGGAAGCAGGTTTCAATGCGGATTCCAAGGTGATTTTGCGAGACGGAAAAACCGGTGAGCCCTTTGAGAATCCCGTTTTTGTGGGTGTAATTTACTTTATGAAGTTGGATCACCTTGTGGACGACAAAATGCATGCCCGTTCAATTGGTCCGTACTCCATGGTTACCCAGCAGCCCTTGGGCGGAAAGGCCCAATTCGGTGGTCAGCGATTGGGTGAGATGGAAGTTTGGGCATTGGAAGCCTATGGTGCGGCAAGTAACTTGCAGGAACTTTTGACGATTAAGTCTGACGACATGCAGGGACGAACCCGTATTTACGAAGCCATTGTTAAGGGTGAAGCCGATAACGTGGCCGGAGTACCGGAAGCATTCAACGTGTTGGCACAAGAATTGCGTGGTTTGGCCTTGGACTTTTCCATTTACGATTCCAAGGGAAAACAAATTCCTCTTACCGAACGTGATGAGGAATTGATTGCAAAGACTAATTCGGATTTTTAAGGAGATTTTATGCGAGACATATTGGAGTTTGACAGTTTAAGAATAAAACTTGCTTCATCGGAAATGCTTCGTAAATGGTCCTACGGTGAAGTTAAAAAGTCGGAAACAATTAATTACAGAAGTCTCCGCCCGGAGAAAGACGGACTTTTTTGCGAACGAATCTTCGGTACCACAAAGGAATGGGAATGCTTGTGCGGTAAATTCAAGTCCATTCGCTATAAAGGCGTTGTTTGCGATCGTTGTGGTGTTGAGGTTACTCACTTCCGCGTCCGCCGTGAACGCATGGGACACATTGAGTTGGCCGTTCCTGTGGCTCACACATGGTACTACAATTCGTCACCTTCCCGAATCGGTCTTCTTTTGGATTTGAAACTTTCCGAATTAAAGGAAGTTCTCTACTACAACAAATACATTGTTATCGATCCCGGTGAAACGGATTTGCAGAAGATGCAAACCTTAACCGAGGACGAATATAACGAAAAATATACTCTCCATGGCGGAGCATTCACTGCCGGAATGGGTGCCGAGGCAATTCGCACCCTTCTCGAAAGTGTGGACTTGGATGCCTTGGCTGTGGAATTGCGTGCCAAAATGATTGAAAAGGGTGAAAAATCCGGAACACATCTTTTGAAACGCATACAGTTGGTGGAGGGATTCCGCAATTCCGGAAACTTGCCGGTATGGATGATTTTGAACGTCATCCCCGTTATTCCCCCCGAATTGCGACCTATGGTGGCCTTGGACGGAGGACGTTTCGCAACCACTGACTTAAACGACTTGTATCGTCGTGTTATTAACCGCAACACCCGACTTCGCCGTCTGATTGACATGGAAGCTCCGGATATTATTTTGCGCAACGAAAAACGCATGTTGCAAGAAGCGGTGGATTCCCTTTTTGATAATTCAAAGAGTAAACGTTTCGTAAAGGGCTCTTCCAATCGCCCCTTGAAATCCATTACCGATGCCTTAAAAGGTAAGCAGGGACGTTTCCGACAGAACCTTTTGGGTAAACGTGTGGATTATTCCGGCCGTTCCGTAATCGTTGTGGGACCGGAGTTGAAAATGTGGCAATGCGGATTGCCCACAAAAATGGCTTTGGAACTTTTCAAACCTTTTTTAATGAAAAAATTGGTGGATAAGGGCGTTGTTTTCAACATCAAAAAGGCGCGAACCTATGTGGAACAGGAAGCACCGGAAGTGTTTGCCGTTTTGGATGAGGTTGTTCGCGAACATCCTGTTATGTTGAACCGTGCTCCCACCTTGCACCGTTTGGGTATTCAGGCCTTCGAACCGGTTTTGGTTGAGGGAAAGGCAATTAAGTTGCATCCTCTTGTTTGTCACGCCTTTAACGCGGACTTTGACGGTGACCAAATGGCAGTTCATGTGCCTTTAACCCAGGCCGCTCAAATGGAATGCTGGACTTTAATGCTTTCCGCACGAAACTTGTTGGATCCTGCCAACGGAAAAACCATTGTGTATCCTTCCCAAGACATGGTGTTGGGAATTTATTATCTTACCAAGGAAAAGCCCGATGCCAAGGGAACGGGAAAACGTTTCTCTTCCGTGGATGAAGCTTTAATGGCTGCGGATAATCATTGTATTGACTGGCAGGCAAAAATAAAGGTTCCCATTCACAAGGCTCCCTATAACGGTAAAATCATTGAAACCACCGCCGGTCGATTGGTATTCAACGAAGAAATGCCGGAAGAAATTGAGTTTGAAAACTCTTTGTTGGGCGACAAAGAATTGAAGAAACTTATTGAAAAGGTTCATACAAAATTCGGTTCTTGGCTCACTGTGAAAATGTTGGATGCCATTAAGGCTGTGGGATATAAGTATGCCACAATTTTCGGTGCCACCATTTCCATGAAGGACATTCTTGTTCCCGAGGAAAAGGCTTCCATGTTGGAAAAGGCCAACCAAGAAGTGCAGACAATTCAAAGTCAGTACCATGCCGGTCACATTACGGCAAAGGAACGCCACAACCGTATTATTGACGTTTGGGGTAAGACAAATGACGAGTTGAAAAGCATTGTTATGAAAAATTTGGAATCCGACAAAGGCGGCTTCAATACAATTTACATGATGGCCACATCCGGTGCTCGAGGTAGTAGCGGACAGATTGGTCAGTTGGCGGGAATGCGTGGTCTTATGGCAAAGCCCAACGACGAAATTATTGAGTTGCCCATTCGTTCCAGCTTCAAAGAAGGACTTTCGGTTATTGAATTCTTTATTTCCACAAACGGTGCTCGAAAGGGTCTTTCCGATACCGCTTTGAAAACCTCCACCGCAGGTTACTTAACCCGACGATTGGTGGACGTTGCCCAGGATGTGGTAATTAACGAAGACGACTGTGGTACAATCAACGGATTGGAATATTCCGCAGTGAAAGACGGCGATGAAATCATCGAACCTTTGCGAGAGCGTATTGTGGGTAAATTCGCCTTGGAGCGAGTGTTTAATCCCATGACCGGTGAAATGATTTGCGATGCCAACGAATACATTACCGATGAGTTGGCGGAGAAGGTGGATGAAGCCGGTATTGAGAGCGTAAAAGTTCGTACCGTTTTGACTTGCGAATCCCGTCATGGAATTTGTTGCAAGTGTTACGGTCGCAATCTTGCCCATAACCGCATTGTGGAAATCGGTGAGGCTGTGGGAATCGTGGCGGCTCAATCCATCGGACAGCCGGGAACTCAGCTTACCATGCGTACCTTCCACATCGGTGGTACAGCATCCACCAGTTCCACGGATAACCGCGTCCGTTTGAATTATCCCGTTATTGTGAAAAGCATTGCGGGAAATACCGTACCTTCCGAAGACGGAAATTTGGTTTTCACCCGTCGCGGCAGCATTTTTGTTGCAAGAATTTTGGACAAATTCGAAGTTGCATCCGGCGGAAAAATCTTGGTGGAAGATGGTGCCAAGGTTTTGCAGGGAGACGAAGTTTTCGAAGAAAAGGGTAAGGTCTCCGTAGCCAACCAAAATGCAAACGCTTATATTAAAGACAACGTTTTGTACCTTTTGGCCAACGAGCAGAAGATACCTTTGCGAAACGGTTCCGCCTTGTTTGTGAAAGTCGGTGATGCCATACCTGCTGATGAACCCATTGCTGCCTTCGACCTTTTTGCCGAGCCCATTATTTGTGAGGCAGACGGTTACGTTCACTTTGAAGACATTGAATTGGGAACCACATTGAAGGTTATGGTGGATGAGGAATCCGGCAAGGTTGAAAAGAAGATTGCCAACCAGTTGCCCAACGAAAAACAGCCTCGCATCCTTGTTACCGACGAAGCCGGTAACGAAATCGGTAACTACGACTTACCGGATGATGCCCAGTTGGTTATTGAAGACAACGTGGCTGTTAAGGCCGGTACGGTTTTGGCCCGATTGTCCAAGGAATCCGTTAAAACCAGCGATATTACCGGTGGTTTGCCCCGAGTTACAGACCTTTTTGAAGCTCGTCATCCCAAGAATCCTGCTGTTTTGTCAAAGATTTCCGGTGTTGTGCAGTTCAAAGGTGTGGTTAAGGGTAAACGAGTTATCATTGTGGAAGACAAGTTTAAGGCCCGATACGAGCACCACGTTCCCGTTACGAAACGTTTGGCTGTGCGTAACGGCGACACTGTGGAAGCCGGTGAACGACTTTGCGACGGCGAGTTGGATCCCCACGATATTTTGGCAATTTTGGGCGAAAATGCCCTTCAAAATTACCTTGTGGATGAGGTTCAAAAAGTTTATCGCAAGGCCAGCGTAAATATCAACGATAAGCACATTGGTGTTATTATATCCCAGATTCTTCGCAAGGTGGAAATTGTTGCGGTGGGTGATACTCACTTTATCTACGGTCAGCATGTGGATAAGCACCGTTTCCACAACGAAAATGAACGGGTTATGGCCGAGGGTGGACAGCCGGCTGTGGCAAAACCCCTGTTTCAGGGTATTGCCAAGGCTGCATCAAACAGCGAATCCTTCGTTTCTGCCGCTTCATTCCAGGAGACGACACGTATTCTTACGACTGCTGCCATTGCCGGTGCTTCCGACAATTTGCGTGGCTTGAAAGAAAACGTAATCATCGGTCATCCAATTCCGGCAGGAACCGGTTGCAATGCCTATGCGGAAATCAAACTTTTCGATTCCAACGATTCCGATCTTGACGAACAGATGAACGCCATTTTGGAACGCCGACGCATCGAGCGTGAGGAAGAGGAAGAAGCCGCACGCAACGTTGACATCGACATGGAATCCGACATTGATTCCGATGACTGAGATGAAGACGGCACTTCTCGTAATTGATGCACAAAAGGATTTTTGCCATCCTTCCGGATCCCTTTTTGTCAATGGGGCCGTGGAGGATTGCAAAAATCTCGCAGCATTTATTGAAACTGAAAATCCCAATGAAATTTTTGTTACCATGGATTCCCACTATTTTGTCCATATTGCCCACGGCTCATTTTGGATGGACGAAAAGGGGAATCCTGTTCCTCCCTATACCCAAATCTCTTCCGCGGATGTGAAAGCCGGAAAGTTCATTCCCAAGGCGGAAAACTTTACCATTGATGATGGAATTTCCTACTTGGAAGCCTTGGAGTCCAAGGGGCGGTATCTTCTCACCATATGGCCTGAACACTGCATTGTGGGAACGGAAGGTCACAGTTTG
>JAFNZQ010000147.1 GCA_017382775.1 Spirochaetaceae bacterium | reverse complement strand
CAGGCCTTCGTTCAGTGTATGGGTATCTTCCCCATAGGCTCTTATGTGCTGTTAAATACCGGTGAGATTGCCAAGGTTGTAGAAGCCAATCCCACGGCACCGTTGTGTCCGAAAACCGAAATTCTTGAGGGAAAAACCATGCCCGACGGAGAAGGTGCCGGTAATATCGCAAAGGCGACAAAGGTTTTCATCGTCCGTGCTTTGACACATACCGAGGTAAGTAAGTATGTGGACGAAAATCACAGGAACTGATGGGGAAAATCGGGCTGCGAAATTTTTAGAGCAACAAGGTTATACCATCCTTGAACGTCAGTGGAGATCTCCCGTTGGAGAGGTTGATATAATTGCGAAAAAGGCCGATGTTTTGGTTTTTTGTGAAGTAAAAACATGGCCGAGAGGAGATGCAGACAGTCTTGAAAAAGCGATAAATTCAAAAAAATGCCAACGTATAATTGACACTGCGAAACATTTTTTGCACGAAAATCATGGTTACGAAAATGATTTTATCCGCTTTGATGTTCTGGTTCTTGATGTTCCCAACTTGCCCAAGGTTCATCACATTGAAAACGCTTTCAGTTAATGTGATGTGCAAATTTTACCAAAGGAGTTGCATATGGATTACGCAAAAGAGTCTCTGCGATTACACGGAGAGTGGAAGGGAAAGATTGAAGTCATTTCCAAGGTTCCTGTTAAAAACAAGGAAGATTTGTCCCTGGCTTATACGCCGGGAGTTGCCCAGCCTTGTTTGGAAATTCAAAAGGATTACAACAAGTCCTTTGAATTAACCGGTCGAGGCAATAGCGTTGCTGTAATTACTGACGGTACCGCAATTTTGGGCTTGGGAGACATTGGTCCCGAAGCCGGTATGCCGGTTATGGAAGGCAAATGCGTCCTTTTTAAGACCTTTGGTAACGTTGATGCTATTCCTCTTTGTATTCGCAGTAAAGACGTGGACGAAATTGTTCGTACAATCAAACTTATATCCGGCAGTTTCGGCGGAGTAAACTTGGAAGATATTGCCGCTCCTCGCTGTTTCGAAATTGAACGCAAATTGAAGGAAGATCCCGAAGTTGATATCCCCATTTTCCACGACGACCAGCACGGAACCGCTGTTGTTTGCGTGGCTGCCTGTATCAATGCCTTGAAACTTGTGGGCAAAAAATGGGAAGATGTGAGCATTGTTTTCAGTGGAGCCGGTTCCGCCGGTGTTGCCATTGCTAAATTGATGATGTCCATGGGCGCTCAAGACATTGTTATGTGTGACCGACATGGCGTTATCTATAAAGGCCGCAAAGAAGGCATGAATGAATCCAAGGAAGAAATTGCGGATATTACCAACAAAAAAGGTAAAAAAGGTTCCTTGGCTGAAGTATTGGTTGGTTCTGACATTTTCATCGGTGTAAGTTCACCCGGTGTGTTGACTCCCGAGATGGTAAAAACCATGAATAAGGGTGCCATTGTTCTGCCCATGGCCAATCCCACTCCGGAAATCATGCCCGATGAAGCCCTTGGTGCCGGAGCCGCCGTTGTGGGAACAGGTCGCAGTGACTTCCCCAATCAGATTAACAACGTTTTGGCTTTCCCCGGAATTTTCCGCGGTGCTTTGGACTGCCGAGCCACCGACATTAACGAGGAAATGAAAATTGCCGCAGCAAAGGCTATTGCATCTTTGGTAAGCGATGAGGAATTGAAACCCGAATATATAATTCCCGCTCCCTTTGATAGTCGAGTAGGCCCTGCTGTTGCCGAAAATGTGAAAGCAGCCGCAATAAAAACCGGTGTAAACCGAATCTAGGCTGATCCTCCAATGGATGTCGTAGGCTTCGGTTTGCGGCATCCATTGTTTCAGATACAATTTCGAACAAAAAAGCGTAAAGTGTTATTTTTTTATTTAAACTGCTAAATGTTTTAAAAAAAAGAATCGAAAATATAATGTGTGGAGGTACTGGATTTTTCCCCTTTGTTTTGAGAAAAATTCAAAGTATTAACGCTTTTTCGGAGTTGTAATGAAAGAAAAGTCTTTACTTCAAGCAGATTTACCGGATTACCTGTTGGAAATAAGGCGTAAACTCGATGATCCTTCCTATGTTGACGGAGCGATTCAGCGTATTGCCCAAGTGTTAAGCCGGAAAATTGTGGAAAACCGATTTAAGGAAAAAGTGTAAGTTCATGGAGAAAAAGCATTTTTCAAACAAAAAGAAGAGAGATTTCTCACGGGCAATGAAGAAGGGGGACAATTTTAAATTTAAGCCGGTCACCTTTGATTCCGCAACCTGCCCCTATTGCAACAATCCCATTAACGACATAACCTACGCCCTTTCCGATAGACAAACCGGTGCTCCCGTCCATTTTGACTGTGCATTGAAAAAGGTTGGGGAAAGCGAAAACCTTGCTTCCGACGAAAAAATCACCTACATCGGACAGGGACGATTCGGCGTGGTTCATTATCCCGATCCTCGAAATGTTAAGCAATTCGAAATCCGTCGCATCATTGAGTGGGAAGAGCGAGATTCCCATTTTGACTGGCGACAAAAAATTACCGACACCTTTGATAACGCCCAAAAGAGTCGCGATTAAGATCCGGCACGTCCTTTTTGTTTCATCACCCAAAAGATTAAAATTCCCAAACCGTACCACATCAAGGTGTATAGAATCAGTTGCAGGCCGCCTTGAAGTATGGACGGAATGTAGGTCGCGATGATTATTCCAACGGTTAACGGTGGTATCACCTTGCCGAAAGGACACTTAAATGTGTTTTCCGCAGAAAGACCTTTTTTGTGGGCCGCCATTAAGGAAATACAGTTTATGCATATAGTGACGGCAGCGAAAAGAGATGCAAAATTTACGATTTGTTCCGTGAATGTGGGGAAAAATGAAATTATTGCGGCAATTAAGGCGGTGACAACGGTGGCCGTGGCGGGAACGTTGTTCTCCATCCGTTTTGCGAAGATTTTCGGCAACATTTTTCCGTCGGCGGCTGCACTCATTGCCCTTGCGGTTAAGGCCGTAACCACCAACATTGTGGTGGACAATGCCAAAAAGGCTGACAGAGAAATCAGTTTCGGCAAAAAGGTAAATTCCTGCAAACCGGTCCATGCCACGGCGAAAAGGGGAATGAATCGGAAGCCGGCATTTTCTTTCAAAAAGGTTGCGGAGATGTAGCCCAAAGTGGTTAAAATTACGGCGAGGTAAATTAACAGCACAATGGCCATTGCCAAAAATGTGGCCCGGGGGACATTTTTCCGTGGATCTTCCACATCGCTAACCAAAAATGCCACCGCCACAATGGAACCAAAGGCCACCATGGCGTTGGGAATGGCGGAAATCCAACCGGTGGCGCCCTTAATGCCTTGGGTAAAAAAAGGTTCCAACATGGTTCCGTCCCAGTTGCCGAAAAAAAGTCCGATGGCGGAGAAAATCACCAGTGTTCCCACTAAAATGATTACCAAAACAAAGTTTGCCCGACCGGCCACTGTAATTCCCAAAAGGTTCAACAGTCCCAGTAAAAGGCAAGCTCCCACAGCCAATGGAATTTGCATATCGGAAAAAATGGGAAATCCCGCGCTTAAATAACGGGAAATGTAAATTGCGGCAAAGGCAATTCCGCCGATGTTTGCGTTCATATATCCCCATGTGGAAATCCATCCCCAAAATTTACCTTCTTCTTCCGTTCTGCCCAATGATTTTTCCGGAAACACAAAAACGCCGCCGGATTTCGGGAAAATACAGGAAAGTTCCGTAACTTGCAAGGCGTACATGAATAAAATTGCCGCCGCCACCGTCCATGACAGAATTGCGGCAGGTCCGCCATAATAAATTGTCATTCCGGAGAGAGAGTAGATGGCGCTTCCAATCATTCCGCCCACAATAATTGCCACGGCACCCATGGGGCCCAGTTTTTTATTCCTCATT
>JAFNZQ010000146.1 GCA_017382775.1 Spirochaetaceae bacterium | reverse complement strand
ATCGGACTACGAAAATATCCGCAATACATTCCGTCCCTCGCATGCCGACTTTACTTACAGCTCAAAATATGGCATTCGCGATCATCGTGGTGGAGGTCGCTCTATTATCAAATGTTTGAATGAGCCATCGTCCTTTGGCTCGATTAAATCCGCCATTTCGGTGGAATAATCGTCAATTTTATAAATCCGTTCAAACAGCCATTTATGGGGACAGGTGGCGTAAGTGTTTAATTCGCTGGCGGAAGTTTTGAATTTACCGTGGAGGTTTCCGCCTTTTATTTTACAAAAATTTTGCATGTCTTGGGAATATTTTCCCCGAATTTTCGGGGATTCTTCCGTGAAGGTTTTATCATCTTGGGCTAAAAAGGGATTTTTTTCCTCAATTTTTCTGTGTTTTTCCCCTTTGTCGTCCTTTTGGGGTGAAAAAAACGGATGGACACAGTCGTCCTTATTAAAGGTTTTTTCCCCATAGGTGAAAATTACCGATTGGGGACAGTTTCCATTGGGAAAATCGTAGGCGCAAATAAAGTGTTTTGTCATATCGCCGGAGGGAAAATCCTGTTCCAGCCGTTTTCGCACCCGATCGCCCAAAAAGGCAAAGGGACGAAGTTCGCAACTAATGGCCGTTTGGGCACAATTTAGGACAAAATGTTTTTCGAAGGGAGAAAGCATTGCGGCCTTGTAGTCGAGAATATGCACGCCCGATGTTTTCCGTGGCGGACGATAAATTTTCGTGTTCAAATATTCCACGAAAAAGGCCAAATAGTTTTCCGGCACTAAATCTACACGGCGACAACGTACTTCCAAATCGGCAAGTTCGTTGACACATCGGGATAAAATGTTGTTGGCACGGATGAAAAAATCCTGTTTTTCTTCATTTATTTCCGCGGATTTTACACTTTCGCCGCTTTCGTCGCGGGAAAAAAATGAAAAATCCAAAAGAGCCTTGTGGAAAAATTCATCCCGAAACAAAAAGTACGCATTCCGTAGGTGAAGAAAACTTTTCGCATTACGAAATTTCAGCAAAAATTCTTTGAAAAAAGACTGCTCGAAATAATTTTTGTATTTCACGGAATTTTCGATTTTCAGTAAAATTTCCTGTTTTTTCTCTTCGCTCCATGGAATTTCTTCGTTTAAAAACAGGGCTTTCATGGATTCCGGGGAAAATCGTCTATTGAGAATGTCATTTATGAGGGAAAAAATTTGTCCGGCGCCGCTTTTCCCCAAGGGACGGCCACGTTGTTCGCTATAGGGAATGTGGTAAAAGTCCAATTCTCGCGTTAGGTAGGGCAAAAGGGCTTCATCGTTTACCGTTATTGCCAAACGGGAAAAGTCCGTTGTTTCAGCGGCTTTTCGTATTTCCTCCACGGCAAAGGAAATTTCATCGCGGCTGTTTCGAAATTCCAAAACGGCGGGGCTTTTCCATTGCTGCAATGCCTTTTCCACGGAAAAAATGATTTCCACTTCGTCATCGAATTTTGCCCGAAATTCATTCCAGTCGTTCATTAAATCGCAGGCGATGAGCAAAAATTGTTTTCCGCACCTTTGGGTAATTCCGCCCCGTGATGAAACCTCGAAAAGGCCGTATTGTTCAAGAAAATTTTCGTACTGCCCTTTTATTTCCCGAAAATCTTCGCAGGCGGAATCGCCGTATAAATCCTTGGGGGAAAGCAGGGTTAGTTCCGGCAAAATTCCTGCCAACCATGTGGCAAAACCGTCGGAAAATTCGCTGTATTGCGGCTGAATTATGTGTTTCAGAAAGGGTTGTTTTCGGTTTTCTGCCAGTAAATGGACGGAAAAAAGTTGTCGTTCCACGGCAGAAACCGGTGATTTGTCCCGAATGTCGGGAAAAAATTTTTGTGCCTTAAAGGAGTCCCATGCAATAAATTTTTCCGTGGGCAAGGCGGCGACCTTTCCGTTTTTTGCCATTTCTTGCAAGGTGTTGTCCAAAAAATTTTCCGCAATTACCTGGTTGGGAAAAACCAAAATGTTTTTCTCATTGAGGATTGCTTCGTTTATGATTTTTTGGATGTCCATGGAAAGGATTTTACCGTAATTTTATCTTTTTGTCAAGTTTCTTTAAAAATAAAAAAGCGGACGCTTTCGCATCCGCTTTCCCAATGTTATTCAACCACAAGGGTTGTTGGCAACATTAGAAGTTAAGTGACCAAGAAAGGTCGCCCATGTAACCGCATTTGGTTTCGTGTGCGTCAACACCGTCAAAGCGAGTGTCGATCAAGAGACCGAACTGAGCGTTGAATTTTCCGAAGGGTGTTTTAACGGTAACGCCGGGTTTAACAACAAAGCGGTTTTCGGCAACTTTTTCATCAGCATATTTTTTTATAGAACCGAAGTCACCACTGAACCACAGGTCAACAGCACATACGTCGTCGATGTTGTATGCAACGGGAACAGCAAAGAAGATTGCGGGGCCGTACATCTTTCCGAGGTCTTCGGCGGATTGGTAGGCAATCTCAATCTGATCTTCCTCATCGATGTCTTTGGTGCCATAGAAGCCCATGGCAAATTCAGGTGAGAAGGAGAAGCTACCAACAGAACCGGGTGCTGCAATGGTGATTACATTGTAAGTAGGTGTGTCGGCAGACAAGCCATTTTCTGCCCCAAAGGTTTTCTGGTTGGTGCCGTTGGCGAAGAGCATGTAAGAAAGTTTGGGTTGAACAACGGGTACGCAAGGTACTTCAACACCGGCATACAAAGACCAGGGGTTGTCTCCGCTGTTGTAGGTGCTAACCAAACCGAGACCCAAGTTGAAAATTTTCTTTTCGCTCAAAGTAAGGCCATAGCTCAAGCCCCAGCGCATCAAGAAATCATCACCGCGACCTGCTTGGAGATTCTGCCAAGGCACAGAAGCGGTAACGGAAAGTCCGAAGGGAGCGTTGTACTGAATGGCAACTCCGTCAACAGCGGCCAAGTAGGGGCGGAGGATGGTGCCACGAGTGGCATTTGAATTAACGCCCTCCAACTCATCGGTTTTTTCATCTCCGTCGAGATCTGTGGGTCCACCTACGCCTGCCCATGCAGCTCCAATATGCTTGTTGCCTAATTTGCCATAGTCCTGATAGTAGTCATCATCAGCGAGGGTTGCAACACCGGGTAACTGCCACCACAAATCGGTACCGACAGCAACTTTCAACGCACCGGCAAAGGGTGTGAAGACTAAGTTAGCCTGTGAGTTAGAGCCTTCGTTGTAGCGAGGAATAATGCAATTCCAGTAGCTGTTTGCGTCTGCCCAGTTGAAAGCACCCCAAGAGCTGCCGTTAAGACGAGCACGATACCACAATGAAACCAAGTCATTGGCGGCAGTAATTTCATACTGTGCGCGGAATCGTTTCAAACCTACATCTTCATCAAATCCGCTGTTTCCAAAGCGATATTGAACTTTGGCGCTCTGTGAAACAGTGAAAGCCTTTTCTTCTTCCTGTGCAAAAACAGAGGAAGCAACCATTGCCACTAAAGCAATAATAAATAAACCTTTTCGCATTAAGATCTCCTTTATATTCTTAAAAGCTTACGAATGTTATTATATCACGGAAAAATGGGGTTGTCAAGAAAAAAAATCAAAAAGTTACAGAAAATTGAAAGTTTTTACAATGTAACGGTATGTTTTTTTTCAAGTTTTGTTTTTTTTCCCTTTTTGACCATTAAAAGTGGAACAAAAACCGAATGTTTGTTCCATTTTTTGTCTGTTTGCGAGAATGGCGGAATTTTCCCCCGAAAAAAATCTCCGGGGAAAAAAAGGCGGAGTTTGGGCCTTGGGAGAGTGACAAGGTTTTGATACACAGAAGGAAGATTTTTGTGGAATTAAAGTTTTTTCCCCTTGACAAATGTGAAAAATTGGATATACTTATATGGTATGGGGACGATGTTGCGAAATAAAAAAATATTTGCTTTTATTTTCTTTTCCGCCTTTTTTCTGAATGGCTTCGCGATTGAATTTTATTTTGATTACAAGGAAAATACCGGCTATACAATTTCATCGGTGGTCAGAGAACATGTTTATTTCAATGGAGTTTTTTCCCACAATGCGGAAATAAACAATCATGCCTTTGTGAAAATACAAAAGGTTCATCCGGACAAAAGTGCGGATTTTACTGCTACTTACACAGCTTCGGATAAATCCACCTTGGTAACCGGAAACTTTGTGAGTTGGGGAAAGGAATACAAGTCATCCTTTAATGTGAGTCGGCTGGGGAAATATACAATTTCCGACGAGTTTTACATGCCCTCGGTGCGGGACGTTCCGGTTTTTCCCGAAGGAAATGTGGAAAAGGACGATATTTGGGAAAGGGCATCTTCCGAGGCCCACGATCTCGGACGTCAGTTCGGAATGACCAAACCCATAATTATTCCGGCACGCACTTTGTACCAATATATGGGGGAAATGCCAAGGCCCCTTGGGGATGAGGTGCTTCACGTAATTAATGTCCACCATAAGGTCGGTGGCCCAATCCCACATCCGCCCAACACCACCGAAGAGGTTCCCATTCGTATGGAGGGAACATCCAACATGACACTTATGTGGGATAATGAAAGGCATCGCCTTGACCATTACAATGAGAACTTCGAAATTTCCTTGTATACGAACAAGGGTAATGTAATGACTTTCAAAGGATATGCCCATTCCAGTTTGACGGAAAGCAGTTTGGGTGAGGAAGAGGTAAATCAAATTCGGGAAAAAATTGAGGAACTGGATTTGGATGGGGTTGAGGTTGAAAAAAGCGATAAGGGAATTTCTCTCAGCATTGACAGCATCCAGTTTGAGGCAAATTCCGACAAGTTTTTGGACGGTCAGGACGAGAAATTGGAAAAAATCGCAACAATTTTGCGGGAATTTAAGTACAACAACCTGTTAATTTCCGGTCACACTGCCTTGGCCGGAACCGAGGAAACACGGGCGGCGCTTTCGTTGAAAAGGGCAAGGGCTGTTGCAAGGTATTTGAAAGAAAAGGGCGTTAAACAGGATAAGGAAATGTTCGTTGAGGGATTGGGTGCCGAACGGCCTGTGGCAGACAATGACACCGAAGAAGGCATGGCGAAGAATCGTCGTGTGGAAATAACCATATTAGACTAGGAGGACCTATGGCGGAAGAGTTTTCATTCAACATTGAAAAGCAAATCGGTGTGATTTCCAACGAAAAATCCGGTTGGAATTTGGAATTAAACCTGATTTCATGGAACGGACGACCTGCTAAGTATGACATCCGTCCATGGT
>JAFNZQ010000145.1 GCA_017382775.1 Spirochaetaceae bacterium | reverse complement strand
TAAAACCGATTTGGCGGAAATTGCCCTCACCAACCGCGGTGGCGACATTGTTTCCTACGAATTGCTGAATCACATGGATGGGAAAATCCCCGTTCAGATGGCACAAAACGTTACCCCGACAAATCGTGCCTTCGCACTGGCTTTCGGTGGTGAAAAAAGTCCCATTGTGGACGAATTGTTGAACGTTCGACGAATTGACGATTATACCGTGGGATTTTTCCGCGATTTTTCCGTTAAAACCCAAAATGGTGTAAGCCGTTTTACTTTGGCGAAAAGGTACTCTTTCAAAAAAGATGATTATCTTTTCAAACTGGACATTTCTTTAAGTCCCAAAGCCGGTTCTGCTTTGCCGGATTTCGACGGAGCCGCTTATACTTTGCTGACTTCACCCCAAATCGGTCCGGATTTTGACCACAACGATAGGTACGAATATCGTGCCTTTATGTCCTACACAGATGAAAAACGAAAGGAACGCCGCCTTAAAGACGGAAAAAACTTTATTTACGATGATCCCTTTGCATGGACCGGTGTTGCGGGAAAATACTTTACTTCCTTGGTGATTCCGCTGTCTTCCGACATAAAGCAGGTGGAATATTCCGCCGCCGTTCATGAAAAAATGGCCGCAGATGCCCAAAACAGAATTGTTCGAAAGACCGGTTCCTCAGAAATTGTGGATTCCTATTATGTGTATTTAGGTCCTCGTACCGAAAAGGCCTTGGGTGTTTACAACAATGCCGAGGATAATTCCTGGGGAGCGACAAATTTGCGTTTAAGTGAAAGTTTGTCATCTTCCGGAATTTTGTCTTGGTTGGAAGCATTCCTTAAATGGGTAATGGAAGCCCTTTACGGCTTGATTCCCAACTGGGGCGTGGCGATTATCATTGTAACTTTCCTTATTAAATTGCTGTTCTTCCCCCTTACGAAAAAAAGTTCGGAAGCCAGTTTGAAAATGCAGGAGTTGCAGCCTCAAATTCAGGAAATTCAAGAACGCTACAAGGATACTCCCGAAAAAATGCAGGCAGAGATGATTAAATTTCAGACAGAAGCCGGGTACAATCCCCTGTCCGGATGTTTGCCTTTGTTGATTCAGTTCCCGATTTTGATTGCTATGTACAATTTGTTTAATCAGTATTTCGAATTCCGCGGAGCAATGTTCATTCCCGGTTGGATTCCCGATTTGTCCAAGGGCGATAGTGTTTTCCAATTTGGTTTCAGCATCCCGGTTTTGGGTGATCATTTGCGACTTTTGCCCATTATATACCTGGTTTCTCAAATTTTGTTCACAAAAATAATGCAGTCACCTTCCACCAGTCAAAGTGCCTCGCAAATGAAAATAATGATGTACGGAATGCCGATTATTTTCTTCTTCATGTTCTATAACGCTCCGTCGGGGCTGATTTTGTACTGGACGGTGAGTAACATTTTGCAGCTTTTTCAGCAGTTGCTCATTAAGAAGATTACACCGGTAAAAGTGGAAACCAAGCCGAAAAGTAAGTTCGTTACGAAAAAGCGCATTGGTAAAAAGAAAAAATAAGGAGCAATTATGATATACGAATTTGAAGGAAAAACCGAAAAGGAAGCCATCGAACTTGCCTCGGAAGAGTTGGGGCTTTCCTCCGAGCAATTTGATGTGGAAATTTTGGAATCTCAAACTCCCGGAATTTTCAAAAAAGGTTTTGTTAAAATTAAGGTTACAATCCCCGATGGCGTGGATGGCAGTCAGAATAATGATGAGCCCGTTATTAAGACCATTACTGCAAATCCCTGTCCCCAAGACGATTTCGAAAAGGCTCTTTTGGACTTTTTGGAAAATCTCATTGTTAAAATGGGATATTCAGCCAAGTTTGAAGTGATGTTTCGGGAAGGTCGAAAGTTGGGATTGCGTTTTACATCCGAGTATTCTTCCATTTTAATTGGCAAAAAGGGCAAAAATTTGGATTCCATTCAACTTTTGGCAAATGTTTTTGCCGGAAATCACGGACGGGAAGACCTGAAAATCATCGTGGATAGCGAAAATTATCGCATTCGGCGGGAAGAAGCCTTGGTTCGTTTGGCCTATTCCGGTGCAACAAAGGTTCAGTCCACGAAAAAGTCCATTTTGTTGGAACCCATGAATCCCTACGAACGCCGCATTATTCATACAACCCTCAGCGACATTGCCGACATCACCACGGAAAGCGAAGGTGATGGCCTTTATAAGCAGGTTAGAATAAAGGTAAAAGGCGGTAGATGAGAATTGCAGCGACTTTGTTTTATGGTTTTGGGATTTTTCTGTCTAATCTCCCACGCCTTTTCGACAAATGCTCTGTCCGAAGAGGTTTTCGATGAGTTACGCAGAAAGGGTAAAATCCAAAACACATTTTACAAAGAAAGTTTCGAGCCTGCGTTAACGCCCAAAACCCCTTTGGCACAAAAGTTGCGGGATAATTTTTTTAAGCGAAAAACTCCCGCCTTTGTGTGCGAAAGTCTCTATTTGGTGGAAAAAGCGGATTTTTCCCGAAGTTCCGTGGCATTGCGTTCCTTTTCCGCACTGAAAAACCTTGAATATTATTCCCACAGCAAGAAAAAAATGCGTACTTTATACAGTGATTGCTACGCAGTGGACGGAAAGAAAAAACCCTTACCCGATCCGGTGGAGGGCAACTGCGACGGTAAAACATTCAATGTTATAATGAATGATTCCACCTTCGGGAAGCACCTTTACGAGTATAAATTCTACGAAAATGAGGCGGAAGTGGCCTTTGAGTCGAAAAATATGGATTCTTTCTTCCTTGCCATTGTGAAAGTTTTGGGTGCTGAAAAAATGACCGTTTCCCTTTCCGCCGTGGACATGGGGGATGACGTTCTACTCTACGTTCTTTTTGGAGTGGACTTTTTTGCCACAAAATCCATTGAAGACACATTGACTGCATCCTTTTTGGCGCGAATAAATGTTTTATACGACTGGTTTGAGAGGCAAATAAAATGAAAAAGCAAGATAAAGTGGTTTTAGTAGTCTTTGTTTTCTTCCTCTTGATTTTGGTTGTAATCTTTATTCTTCTCAGTCAGAACGACAACCTTAAATCCATAGAAAACAGCGAAGAAATGGTTTCCGATAAAAAGGAAGTTTCCGCGGGCGGAGGATTAGTCCGTGACGGAGCGGTTTTTTCCACCATTACTTTGAAAATGATGTTCGAACCCGGTTTTGAAAGAGTTAAGGCACGGCAAATTCGCGGTGCGGAATTTCGCGCCGATTACGGTAACATCACCCCCAGGACATCGAAACATATTGCAATGCAAAAGGGCGTAAAGGCCTTTTTGCTCAGGGCTGCCATCTACGGCAAACGTCTTGTGGTTGTCCTTTCCGAACGAGACGGTGGCGATTTCGAAATAATCCACGACTGTGTGGTGCGCGACTTGTCGGAATCCGCCGTTGTGTGGGAAGGTAGCGTGTTCAAAAAAAATGGCGATATACTGATGAAAGAAATTTTCGTTTGCCGAGAAAACCGATCCGGCTTGCCCACTCGCAAGGACGTAATATATTCCTTTTACGGTGACACAAGGAAAAAAAGAATTAAGAATTACAAATTCGGTAACGTGAATTTTTCCTTTTAGAAGCTTAAAATTCCGAAGAAAATACAAATTTCTAAAAAAATGTTACAAAATTTCATAATTGGATTGACAAAACGATAAAAATGTGCTATAATAGAGTCGGAGGTGCTTATGCGACATTTTTTTATTCTTGTTGCGTGTATATTCCTTCTTTGCGGCTGCGAGAATATCGTTAATGCTTTCAGCACAAGTTTGGGGACTCAATTAACGCGTAAATACGATTTTTCTTCCTACTCCTTGAAAGACCTTTCGGATAAGTTATCCGCCGAATACACCACTCTCGAACAGAAAAAGGACATTTTGGCCGAGATGGATAAAAAAAACGGTGCTGAAGTATCCAAGCTTTCCAAGGATGAAAAAAACAACATTATTTCCGCCGTTGCCGAAGTGACTTGTTCCACCGAAATTATTGCGGCCATAGCTGAAGAAATTAATTTCGACGCACTGGGCGAAACCAATGTGAGTTCCATTTTGGCTACATTGCCCGATGCGGAATCCTTTGCCGGAATAAATGCCATAGCCAACATTTTAGACACGGATAAATCCTACGTTAAAGAGGGAAACATAACCTCCCTTTCCTTGGCTGCCGGTGTCATGACTCTCCATACTCTTTCGTGGCTCAATCAAAACCGAAGTGCTTTCAATGACGACAGCGCTTTTTTCACTAAAATTCGCAATTCCATTGAAGACGGAAATTCCGATTCTGTTTTCGAGGCTGCGGGATTGCTTGACCCCGAACCCGGTTCCGTAGATGCTCAAGTTAAAAAAAATTTGGAAATCACGTTGGAAGTGCTTCAAGAAATGAAAAACTTCGATGCTTTTGGCGACTCCTTACTGGGTAAATTATTGGAAGGATAGGTTTATGGTAAAAAAGATTTCCCTAATTTTTGTTTTTATAATGATGATGACCTTTTCCCATTCGGAATCTTTGCGTGCTTATCAACCGGCCCGAACCTTGTCAATGGGAACTTCATTTATTACGGATTCTTCCACCTTCGACGGATTTTTTTCCAATCCCGCACTGTTGGGGTATATGGAAGACAAAAGCCTCATCACGGGATTGGACATCCGATTGGGTACCAATAAGTGGCCGGAACTGTCCGGTTTTGTAAAAAAAGTAATCGACGATTCCGATTCCGTTAAAGATATTTCCGCATTGATGCCTCTTTTGGGTGTTGCTTTGGATGTGGACATTGGAGGTCCGTTTCTGTTCGGAATGGTGAAAAATCACTTTGCATGGTCCCTAACCCATGTTTCCTACGGAACCGTCAGCCTTGCATCCATCAGTAATTTTAAGTTGTTCGCCGGTGAAGATATCAGTTTGGATTTCGGCTATGGTCGTGAGATTTTTGACATTGACGGCCATTCCCTTGCACTGGGCGGAACAGCCAGGTTTTTCATGCTTAACCGAGTTTCCGCAGCCATTGATTTGCAAGACATTTCCGCCGACTTTGCCGACAATTTAGCCGGTTTGCTCAGAACCGATTTGGGCTTCGGCTTCGGTTTTGACATGGGCGTTATTTATCGCTTTCGAGATTTTTTGTCCCTGGGTATCGCATGGAAAGATGCCGCCAGTCCCTACGGACTTAAAAACATGGCCAATGATGATAAAACCCAAGGTCTTTTGGACAACAATTTAACTGTGGGCGTCGGACTTCACATTCCCGTGGATTGGTCCCGAGGTGTAATTACAAAATGGAATATAATGGCTGATTATACCAACATCGTTCAGGCCTTTGACAAGAATTATCGCAACCCTTGGCTCAATTTAGCCGTGGGAACGGAATTGCAGTTGTTTAAATTCCTGTTTCTTCGTACCGGAATCGGGGAAATGTATTGGCACGCCGGCGTCGGTCTTGGCATTAAGATGTTCAAAATCGACTTCGCAGCCTTTGGCCGTGAGTTGGGCGGCGAGCCGGGGGCCATGTCCCAGTTTAACATGGCTCTGTCATTTAGGTTTGCTCACTGATGGGAAGGGTTCATGTAATTGCTGAAATGGGACTTTCCCATTGTTGTGATTTGCAAAAGGCTTGCCAACTTGCTCTTGCTGCCAAAAATTGTGGGGCAGATTCCGTAAAAACACAAATTATTTTCGCCCACGAACTTTTTCATCCCAATGCGGAAAAGCTGATTTTGCCTACCGGTGAAAAATCCCTTTTCGACTTTTTTGCCGATTTCCAATGTGGATTTGAATTTTTTTCTCAACTGAAAAATTATTGCCACGAAATAGGAATTGGTTTCTCCGCTTCCGTTTTCGGTCTTCAAAGTTGGGAGTGGTTGCAAAAATTGGAACTTCCCTATTGTAAAATTGCCAGTCCCGAATTGAATCACATTCCTTTGCTGCGTGAAATTGGAAAGCGAGAGGACATACCTCTTTTTCTTTCCGTGGGGCTTTCTAAATTGTCGGATATTGAAAAGGCCCTGGAATGTTTGCCGGAGAAACAAAAAAAGGTTCTTCTTCATTGTGTGGTGGCTTATCCCGCGGTGGAGGAAAATTACAATTTGCGGTTGATTGAAACCCTCGGCCGCATTTTTGGGTTGCCGGTGGGATTGAGCGACCACAGTTTGCATCCGTATTTGTTGCCGACCTTGGCTGTGGCCATGGGTGCCACCGTTGCAGAAAAACATTTTTGCCTGTCCAAAGATGGTGACGGCCCCGATGATGCCATGGCTTTGAATCCCGACGAATTTCGCCTTATGGTTGAGAAAATACGGTGGGCGGAATCCCTTTCGTCCCAAGAAATCATTGCAGCCATGGTTGAGGAATTTGGCGAGAATCGGGTGGAAAAAATTTTGGGCAGCGGCAAAAAGGTCCATTCCCCGGATGAAGCAGCCAATTACGGACGAACGAATCGATCCATTCATTTTATTAAGGACAAAAAGTCGGGCGAGGTGATTTTACCCGGTGATATTGCCGTTTTGCGTACCGGCGGAAAACTTTCCGTGGGCATTTCTCCGGAGTTTTTCCGGGATGTTCAGGGAGCGGTTTTGAAATGTGATGTAAAATCCGGCGAAGGCCTTATTTTCTCCCATCTTTTCTGATTTCCCTTTTGCTCATTACGGAATTATCCCAAAATGGTTGAATCCGCCCAAGTTTTGGACAGACTGTAACCGCCAATTTTTTTGCAAAAAACTTGACAACCGCTGAAAACCGTGATATAATTACCGTATGTTATTCAATGATGTTGTGTTGAACGAAAGAATTGTGGCAATTATTCGCGGTGTGGATGCAGCTAAAACCGTCAAGGCTGTACAGGCTTTGTATGACGGCGGAATTCGCATTGCGGAAATCACCTTTAACCAGTCTCGTCCGGAAACTTTTGAAGAAACTGCGGAAGTTATAAGAGTGGTGGCCGAGACCTTCGACGGTAAAATGATCATTGGAGCGGGAACCGTTGTTTCCACCCGGTTGGTGGATATGGTGGCTGCATCCAAAGGTAAGTTCATCATTACTCCCAATATCAACCTCGGTGTTATCCAACGAGCCCACGACAGAGGGCTTGTCCCCATTCCCGGTGCCATGACTCCTTCGGAAATAATGACAGCCTATGATGCCGGAAGTCCCTTTATAAAACTGTTTCCGGCCGTGGATTTGGGAATAAACTATGTGAAAAATGTTCGCGCTCCCTTGAGTCACGTTCCATTGTTGGCTGTGGGCGGAATTGACGAAAAAAATGTTTCCGACTTCCTTGCCGCAGGTTGTGTTGGAGTGGGAGTTGGCGGCGCCCTTGTGAATGGAAAATTGACTGAAAGCGGAAATTTTGATCAAATCACCCGGAATGCGCGGGATTTTGTTCAGTTGGTTAAAAAGTAATTTACATAAGTGGTATTTAAATATGGAGGATGTATGAAAAAAATTGCAGTACTTTCGGTTGCGATTATGGTTTTGAGCATCTGCGGTTGTTCAAAAAAAGAGGCCGCATCCGGTGGCGAAGGTGCTTCCGGCGGCGTAGATTTTTCGGGAAAAAGTGTATCTTGCATTGTTCCCTATGATGCCGGTGGAGGAACCGATGCAGTGATGCGTTTTGCAGCCAATGCGGCTTCAAAAAATTTCAAAAACATCACTGTGGAAAATCGTTCCGGTGCCGGTGGTGCCATTGGAATGCTTTACGGTGCACAATCAAAACCTGATGGTTCCGTGATTACAATGGTTACCGTGGAATTGGCCACTTTGGAGGCCATGGGAAACAACGCCGGTCTTACTTATTCTATGTTCAAGCCGATTATGCTTTTGAATTCGGCATGTTCCGCTATTACGGTTAGAGCCGATGATGCCCGTTTCCAAACTTTGGGTGATTTCATCGAATATTCAAAAACCAACAAGGTCAATGTGGGCAATTCAGGCGTTGGTGCCATTTGGCACTTGGCCGCAGCCGGTTTGGCGAAAGTTGCGGGAACCACATTCAATCATGTGGGATATAACGGTGCAGCCGGTGCTATCACCGACTTGTTGGGCGGCCACATTGACGCCGTAGCCGTGTCCTTTGCCGAAGTTTCCCAGTATGTTGCTTCCGGCGACTTTAAAGTTTTGGGCGTTATGTCCAATGAAAGGCTGGAAGCCATCCCCGACGTTCCCACTTGTAAAGAAGCCGGTTACGACGCCATTTTGGGAACATGGCGTGGTTTGGCAGTTCCCAAAGACACTCCCGATGACGTTGTAAATGAATTGTACAATATTTTTGCTGAAGCTGCTCAATCCGAGGAATTCGTAAACAACATGAACAACAGCAACAATGTAATCGAAATTATGGATGGCCAATCCTTCTATAAAATGATTGGTGATCAGCTGAATTTGTATACGGAACTTGTCAACGAATTGGGCCTTAAAGTCCAATAAGCTTTTT
>JAFNZQ010000144.1 GCA_017382775.1 Spirochaetaceae bacterium | reverse complement strand
GGATTCGTTCAGCAGGGAAAGGTTTTCCGTTACTTCTTCCAGTCGAGCTAATTCTCGATTCAAGATTTTTTCGTAATTCAAATCGCCTCGACGAATCAGTTCTCGTTCGTCTTCCCATGCCTGGATACCCGTTAAAATCATAAATTGGAATTTTTCGGAAGAAGCCTTTTCTGCCCACAATTTTGCTTCTTCCCAATATGTGTAGCAAGCGTTATATGCCGCCTTTGTTTTTTCACTGTTTCGTAAATATTATTCTTTCCAAGGATAATCGTAAAATTTTACTTCCTTTTTATCCCAAATTCGTCCTAACCGCAAATGCTGTTCAATCAATTTGAGATTCACATGCATCATAAAAAGGTAGCGATATTTTTCCCATTCATCCTTGTCGGAAATTTGTGCCAAAGCATTTTGCGGATGGCAAAAATCGGCCTTTGTCGCCTTTTCCAGCCAGTAAATGTTTTCGATTACATCATCGGGAAACTGCTGATAGTGAACATGAAATAATTTATAAAACTGTTCCTTGTATTGGGCATAATAAGGCATTGCACTTTGAGACAAAATAAAAATCATTGCGAAGGAAAATACAAATTTTAAAATTTTAAACCTATGCACGGTAGTTATATCGGCAAAAAATCAAAAAATCTTTATGGAATATTTTAGATTTTCCCTCAATAAATGAAGTTCATCTTCCACAAATTATGAAAATTATGGTATAATGGATTTACGGAGATGTAGCATTTTATGGAAGAAAAAGAACGGGCTGCGAACAATCGTACTCTCATTTTATCCGAGGAAGAAAAGGTTTCCTTGAAGAAAAAACTGGTAACCGAAAAGGACCTTGGGGAAAAAGCCGCAATAATTAACAAAACACTAAATGGCGACCTTTTGGCCATGCTTAAATTTATTCCCGATGAATTTGCCGATTTGATAATTATCGATCCGCCCTACAATTTGTCTAAAAATTTCAACGGGTTGCAATTCAGTTCTCGTTCCGAAGAAAGTTACGATGCCTATTTGAACACTTGGTTTCCTTTGGTTTGCAAAAAGTTGAAGCCGAACGGCAGTTTATACATGTGCGGTGACTGGAAATGTACATCTTCACTTCAAAGGGCGATGGAAAAGGAGTTGACGGTAATCAATCGAATTACATGGCAGCGGGAAAAAGGGCGTGGGGCAAAATCAAATTGGAAAAATGCCATGGAAGACATTTGGTTTGGAGTGAAAAATCCCAAAGATTATTATTTCAACATTGATGCGGTAATGGTTAAAAGAAAGGTCTTGGCTCCCTACAAGGTTGGGGGAAAGCCCAAAGATTGGGAGGCGGAGGAAGAGGGAAATTTTCGTTTGACTCATCCTTCCAATTTTTGGGATGATATTTCCGTTCCCTTTTGGTCCATGCCGGAAAACACCGATCATCCTACACAAAAGAGCGAAAAATTGTACGCAAAACTTATTTTGGCATCATCCAAGGAGGGCGACATGGTTTTCGATCCCTTTTTGGGTAGCGGAACGGCAAGCGTTGTGGCCAAGAAACTCAACCGCCGTTTTTGTGGGATAGAAATAAATGAAGAATATTGTTTGTGGACAGAAAAACGGCTGGAATTGGCCGAAAAGGATTCTTTCATACAAGGGTTTCAAGACGGTGTTTTTTGGGAGAGGAATACATCGAGTTTTATGAAAAGCAGGATGTAGAGCCTTTTTGCTCTTAAATTATTGACAAAAGGGTGCAAATATGGTATTATTATACAATGAGTAAAAGAATTTTTTGGTTTATCAGTATTGCCATTTCGGTGGCTTTTGTGGTTTGGTTCTATCTCGGTGACGGTGTTGCCGGTCTTGCAAAATGGGAAATCAAGTACCGCATGTATTTGATTTACATCATTGTCGCCTGTGTCCTGCAAGTGCTTTTTGCCCTCCTTTCTGTGTTTTGGGCTAAAAAAGAACCCTCTTTTTTGAAAATTTTCGCAAACGTTATGGCCACTCTCCTTTGTGTGGTCTTCATCGGTGGCATTGCGGTTGTGAACATTTTAGGCTCTCTCACACCCGAAGCTGACGGAAAGTTAAATCTTTTGCATTCCGGTGAAACGCTTCCCACGAAGAAAAATTCCGCATTGATTTCCCACATTGCCATTGCATCCGATCCTCACTGGAATGTGGATACTGCCAACGAGGAGCGGCGTAACGAAATTATGGATCGAATTGCTTCATCCGGATACGATGCCTTTTTCTGTTTGGGAGATGTTGCGGAAATTGGTGCAATCCCCGATGCCTATGTTAAGCCCGTTAATGATTTTGCCAAACATTTGGGGAATATGCCTCTTCGCGTCATTCGTGGAAATCACGATGCTTTGGTGAATACTCGTAAAAAATTTGGCTACTATTTCGGACCGGAGGGAAAGTACGAACCGTATTTCAGAATTTCCGGAAATGGAATTCACTGTTTGTTCCTCAACTTGCTTTGGGGCACAGAGGATTGGACGGCTGCTCAAGAAGACTGGCTTGTTTCCGAGTTGGAGGCAATTCCCCAAAACGAAACCGTCGTGGTTTTCTCCCACTGCTTCTATTTTGGTTCCGGATCTCGCAATGAGGAATCCGGAGTAAATTGGTACGATATTCCCGATATGATAGAAAAGGTTACGCCCATTTTCAAAAAGTACAACGTGGATTTGGTCGTTAGCGGTCACAATCATTCAATGGAATTTTTGAAGGACGAAAACGTTTCCTACGCAATTATTGGTGCAATGGGCGGAAAGCCGGATGACGGTAACCTCACCTCGTATATATCCCCCAAAAGTCTTTGGAATGCCTATGGTGAACACGGATGGATCGATTTGCAGGTTTACGAAGACAAGCTTTCCGTTATTTTTATGCGATACAACGGCGAGCCCATTTACCATGTGGAAATTCCCACGAAATAATTTTAGTGTAAGTCTTTTATATATCTGACGTCACAGGCGAAGTGTTGGGTGTTCCCCAGTGCTTCGCCTATGCGGACGAAGCCGTTTTTTTCATAAAAACGTTGCGCGGCCGTCATGTTTTCCAAAGTTTCCAAGTAACATCGAGAATAGTGTTTTTTCGCAAAATCCAATGCGGCGTTCAATAGGTTTTGGGCGACACCTTTACCGCGGCCTTGGGGGAGAAAGTACATTTTTTGCAGTTCACAAACACCCTCTTCTCCGTCAAGTCTGCCGATTCCACCGCCACCTATGATTTCCGCCCTTTCGTCCGTCACCACCCAATATTTTGTTCCCGACAGACTATAAACTTCGGAGAAACGCCCTAAATTGGGATCAGTCCAGGCGGTTCCTTCGTGATTGGCACCAAATTCCAAAAGACAGCTGCGAATAACTTTTTCCACTGCGTAATTGTCTTCTTTCCGTATTTCCCGTAAAGTAAATTTCATTTTTCCTTCTCGTCTCCCCTTTGGAATGATTTGGATTTTATACAGTGGGGATTTACCGTTTGTTTCACCACCCGGAACAGGTTGGGAAAGTGTAAAGGTTGCTTCCTGTCATTTCAGTTCCACCAAACGGTACTTTCGGCTTCCGAAATTGATTTTTTCGCAATGTTCCAAGGTATGAATACCCTTTCGGCTTTCGATACGTTTAATCAAATTTTCGGAATCCTTTGCCTTGTACACCAAATCCACGCAGGCTTGATCCAAAGCCACGGGATCCGTCGAGGCCAATATCCCGATGTCGTGCATGTCGGGCTTGGCAGGATTTGCAACACAGTCGCAATCCACACTGAGGCGATTCATAACGTTTACACACACTATGCCCTTTCCGTTGCCCATGTAGTCGGAAACGGATTTTGCCACTTCCGCCATGGATTCCAAAAATTCCTCTTGGGGACAAGTTGTCCATCGGGTATAACTGCGACCGCCGCTGTGAATGTTCAGTTTGCCGGATTTTTCGCAACTTGTTCCCGACGCAAAACCGATGGCCATATTTTTAATTGCACCACCAAAGCCACCCATGGTGTGTCCTTTAAAATGGGATAAAATCAAATAAGTTTGGTAATTTTTGAAGTGACTTCCCACATAGTTTTCCTTTATATGGTTTCCGTCCTTCACCGGAATTGTTGCGTATCCTTCTTCGTCTTGAAGGTCGAAGTCCGCTATTTCCAAAAAGCCGTGATCCTTTGCCAGTTGTTTATGATTAACGTTTGTGTTTCGGTTGCCTCCGTAAGCCGTATTGCATTCCACAATGGTTCCTTTTAGGTTTTGAACCAGGTTTTTAATAAGAGATGGTCGCAAATAGTTGGAATTAGAACCTTCGCCGGTGCTCACTTTTACGCCCACCTTTCCTGTGGCCTTGTAGCCTGTGGCATTGTACACTTTCACCAAAGATTCGGCGGTAATTTCTCGGATAAAATACACCACCGGCGCATTTTTGTCCGTGGTTTCGTGGGAGGACGGCGTTGCAAAAATTCCCGATGAGAACAGGGCTACAAAAAATAATATTACAAATTTTTGAACTTTCATTTGAACCTCCGATTCTGATTATAATGGATTTTTCCCATTTGTCAAGAAAATTTTTTGCGGGATAATTCGGCTGATGCCTATTTTGTTTTCGGACGAATCTTTACTTCGAAGGCGCCGGCGGCGTAGGGGCCCACAGCGTATGGTTCGAACCAAATTGTGATTTCTCCGTTTTCAAAGGAAAAGGGAAAACGTTCCGGTTGAAGTTCTCCCGGCGTTAAAAGCCATTCTTTG
>JAFNZQ010000143.1 GCA_017382775.1 Spirochaetaceae bacterium | reverse complement strand
TCGAAAATGTGGCCTACGGATTAAAACTTCGAAAAGTTGATGCTGACCAAATAAAATCTCGGGTAAATGAGGCCTTAAGCCTGGTGGGATTGGAAGATTTGGCCGACAGATCTTCCGGAGCACTTTCCGGCGGTCAGCAACAACGTGTGGCCCTGGCTCGCAGCCTAATCGTAAACCCTGCCGTTCTTCTTTTGGATGAACCTTTAAGTAACCTCGATGCCCTTTTGCGAGAACAAATGCGTGTGGAAATTCGTCGCATTCAACAAGCGGGCAAAATCACCGCCGTATATGTAACCCACGACCGAGTTGAAGCCATGAGCCTTTCCGATCGGGTTGTGGTTATGAAGGACGGAATCATCCAACAAATCGGAACACCTTCCGACACATACGAAAATCCTCAAAGTAAATTTGTTGCAGGCTTTGTGGGCAAGGTGGCCTTCTTCCCCGCCGAATTTTTGGAATATACCGATGAGGTTTCCGTCACTCCCGGAGGAACATCCTTGGTTAAGTGTAAAATCAATTTTGCCGGCAAGACGATTTCGGATATTTCCGTCCCCTACACCAATGAGCGACCGGATTTTAGCGACAAAAAATGCCTCATAATGGCTCGGCCGGAATCCCTGGTAATTGAAGAAGCCGGTGTGGGAATGATTCCGGGAACGGTTAAAACGAATATTTACTTGGGTAGCAGCATCGAATCCTTCGTTGAAACTCAATACGGAGAAATTTTGGTTCAAATTGATGCCCCTGCCGGGAAAAAAATATTTGCCGAAAACACCGCGGTCTCAGTCAGTTTCAGTTCAAAGACTGCTCGTGTTCTCCCCGACCATGATTAAACTTATTTTCACCGATTTGGACGGAACATTCCTCAATTCTCAATCCAGAGTCAGCGATGACAATCTTGCCTGCTTACAAGAGTTGAAGGAACGCGATATTGAGGTAATCCTTTGTTCCGGAAGAACACAGGGAATGATAAGACCATTTTGTTTGGACTTGCCTGTACGCAAGGAAGCCGTCTCCTGCAACGGCGGCCTCATTGTGGACTTTGCCAACGATAGGCTTCTGTCATCCGCCATAATTGATTTTTCCACAGTGGAAAGGTTCATGAATTTTGGGGAAGAAAGACTGTTGGATTTCCTTGCGTACAGAGAAGACGGTTCCGTTTTTTATCTTCCCCACAGCAAGCGCATCCTGGGTTTTCGAGCATTCAACGAAGAGCAAAAACGCCGACAGCGACGGGAAATTCCCCTTTTTGATTTTCCCACAAACTTTAATTTAGCCGCCCAAAGCAAAATTTGCAAACTTTTGGCAGTGTACTATGATAAAGCACAGGACAGGGAAATATGCGAATTTTTGAATACTTTCCCCGACCTTCATTATGCAAAATCCTGGGATGGGCTCACGGATATTATGAAAAAAGGGGCAACGAAAGGTACCGGCGTTCGATTCATCTGTTCTCACCTTAATGTGGACATAAAGGATGTGGCCGTTATTGGGGATAATCACAACGACATTTCCATGTTCCGAGAAGTGGAATGTTCAGTTTGTATGAATAATGGCGATGAGGTGGCAAAAAAATCCGCAACCCATGTTACCCAACGGGATAATGACACCGGCGGTTGGCGAGAAGCCATAAATTACATTCTCAATTTTCATAATAATTAACATCTCTTTTTTCATAAAAAATTTCACTATTGCAGTAAAAATTCCGATAATATTATGAAATATTTCTGCGCATAGGGGATTTTTTTGGACAAGTTTCGAAAATTACGGTGGGTAATTTCTTCTCTATTTTTACTGATTTCCGCAACAATTTTTGCCCAAAATGCCGAAGAAAAAAAACAAGTCCCCACGGTAATTACGGTGGAAAGAGCCGAAAAAACCGAATCCCGAAAGGACCCCGAAACCGGAAATTCACTGATTATCTTCGAAGGTGGCGTTTTGCTCACTGTGGAGCGAGAAGATACAGAAATTTCCATTTCCGCCCAGTTGGTTCAATTCGACAGAGAACGCCAGCAATTATTTGCTTCCGGTGACATAACATTTAATCAAAAAAAAGGCGGTGAAGAAGAGGTTCTTACCGCAGACAATCTTTTGCTCAATGTAAAAACTCTTGATGGCTTTTTTGATGAAACCCGTATTTCCCAGGAAAAAAGTGAGGCAATAAACATTGGTTCCGATTCCGTTATGGTGGTTTTTGCTGATATCACCGGTCGAGATGAATCCGGCACAATTGCTTTCAAAAATGCTGATCTTACCTTTTGTGATGAGCCCGATCCCCACTGGAAAATAAAGGCTTCACGAATTTGGTTGCTTCCCGGAAACGAATTTGCATTTTTCAACGCATTGGTATTTGTAGGTCCAATACCTGTTGCCTATCTTCCCTTTTTCTACTACCCCAAGGACGAGATGATTTTAAACCCCGTCTTCGGTTCCAGGGAAAGAGAGGGATACTTCATCCAAACAACAACATATTTACTTGGTCGCAAGCCCCTCAGTCAGGCAGAGGACGAAGAAAGTTTGTTCAACTTTATTCAGCCCACAGAGTTAAAAGAACAAAAATTAGAAGGATTATTCCTGCGAAATTTGGATGAACCCTATAAGGGCAAAAGTAATCATACATTAAAATTGATGGCCGATTACTACACAGCACTGGGATTTATGGTTGGTCTTGACGGCAAATTCAATTTCAGCAAGGGCATTGTAAAGGAATTAACCTTTGACGCCTATTTGGGATTCAGCCGAAATCTCTACAGCAACCCACTCTATGACGGAATAAACTTTAAATCTCGCTATGTACCATACAATCCGGATTTACCCGTTGAGGAACAAAAACCCGAGTGGAATAAATCCAACCTTTTTGGTCTGGAATTG
>JAFNZQ010000142.1 GCA_017382775.1 Spirochaetaceae bacterium | reverse complement strand
GTTATCAACAGAATACTTGTTGATAACTAATTATTTGATTGATTATCAGTTTATTATTTCAAAAATGTTGATTTTTTCTAAGCGGATAAGTCTTTCAGAAATAGTGCAATATGACAATGGCGCGTGATGAAAATATGTAATTTTGCGACATAGTTTATCAACAGCGGAAAAATGGAACACATCATACCCATAGCAAGCGACCATGGCGGCTTCGAAATGAAGGAATTTCTGATTGAGAAATTGAAAGAAGCGGGCTATATGGTCAAAGATTTTGGCACTTATAGCAACAAAAGCGTCGACTATCCCGACATGATTCATCCTTTGGCTTCGGCCATCGAACATGGAGAATATCCTTTGGGAATCATCCTTTGTGTAACAGGGGAAAATTCCATAATTTCGCCCAAACCGATTTTGAATCAAATAATAAGTCGCATTGTAAACGTGTTGCGATCCTTTCCCTTTATTATTTTAATGGTCCTGCTCTTTCCCTTGTCCCGAATAATTATCGGAACAAGCATAGGAACGGCGGCCACTTTGGTTCCCCTGTCCATTGCTGCGGCTCCCTTTGTGGCCCGTATTGTGGAAACGGCCTTAAACGAAGTTGATTCCGGCCTCATTTTGGCGGCAAAGGCCATGGGTTCCACGAAAATGCAAATTATTTTCAAAGTTTTAATCCCCGAAGCCTTGCCTTCCTTGGTTTCCGGGGTAACTTTAACCATAATAAACTTAATCGGATATTCCGCAATGGCCGGTGCCATTGGTGGCGGCGGTTTGGGGGATTTGGCAATCCGTTACGGTTATCAGCGAAATATTCCAAATGTAATGATTGTATCCGTGATTGTTATTTTGGTTTTGGTGGAGTTAATTCAGGGCATCGGAACAAAAATTACAGAACGAATAATGAAAAACAGATAAAGGAGAAAAAGATGAAAAAATCTGTACTTTGCACCATTGCTTTACTGATTGCATTTGCACTGTTGATCCCTTCATGTGCAAAAAAAGAAGTTGGCGGTGAGACTGCCACCGGTGATGATGTTGCATCTAAAGTTATACGCGTCGGAGCTACACCGGTACCTCATGCCGAAATGTTGAATCAAGTGGTTGAACCACTTGCCGCTCAGGGTTACCGACTTGAAATAATCGAATTTACCGATTATGTAACACCCAACGAAGCCCTTTTTTCCGGGGAAATCGATGCTAACTTTTTCCAACACTTGCCCTACATGGAAACCTTTAATACAGAGCACTCCATGGATTTGGTAAGTGCCGGCGGAATCCACATTGAACCTTTGGCCCTCTACTCCAATAAATACAAAGCCACATCCGAGTTGCCCGCAGGTGCCAAAATTGCCATCCCCAACGATGCAACCAACGGTGGTCGTGCCTTGTTGTTGTTGCAAAGTGGCGGTTTGATCACACTTGATCCGGCAAGCGGAATTACCGCAACCGTTCATGACATTGTGGACAATCCCCACAATTTGGAATTTGCCGAAATTGAAGCAGCCAGTTTGACTCGTGTGTTGCAGGACGTGGATGCAGCCGTTATCAACGGAAATTACGCCATTGATGCCGGCCTCAATGCCCTCAAAGACGGTCTTCTCATCGAATCTGCGGATTCACCTTACGTTAATATTATTTCCGTAAAAGCAGGTCAGGAAAATTCGGAGAAGATTCAGGCTTTGGTTAATGCTTTGTGTTCGGATGTGATTGCAGACTTTATTGGTGCAAAATATCCCAACGGCGAAGTTGTGGCAGTATTCTGATATCAACATAACGGCATTTCGAAAGGGATGCCGTTAGTATTGAATTTTCAAAATGCGAGTATCTTCCGATTTATTTGGTCAGATATTCGCCTTCGTCGTTTGACAACTCTGCTGTATCAATGCTTATGAGGAATGCATCACTGTTGTCGCCTTCCGTTCGTTTTGCGTAATTGGATTTATCCGGCGGTGCATCTGCCAACTGATCGTTAATTTCCTTCTGTAAACAGTGTTGCACATATTCCCGGACAATTATTTGTGCACTGATTGGAATTCCCCTTGTGAATAAAAGAAGCACGGTTAAAACCTTGTCCTTTAAGGATGAGTGCATTACAATTGCCGGCACCTGTATTTTCTTGGAACGCAGGGAGATGTGCAAATCCCGAATCAACAAATTGGTTTTGAAAAAACTGGTAAATTTTTCTTCCGCAAGACATGAAACTCCCGCGGAACTGATATTTGTTATTTTTAACGGAATTCTCGCACCGTCAATGGTACAATCCGCGGAAACCAAAATGTCGTCTTCGCAGTCTGCTCGTACGAATTTTCGTTTTCCCTTTGCACCATTCAAGTCCAGAATACGCATTAAATTATCCACCAGGGTGTCATCATCGATGTTGAGGGAAATAAATCCTGCCGGAATGGTGGCGTTCAAAAGAAAATGGTTTTTAACACCTTCGTCATTTCGCTCCGATGCGATTCCGAAAAAAATCGTGGAAAGCATGGGATCTTGCTCGAAGGACATTATGAAATTAAACCAATTTTCCGGCGGAAGGTCGCGATCAATACAGATGAAGCAAATTGAATCCGGATATAATCGCAATATGTTTTTTGCTTTCTTGTAGGAATCGATAACGTAAAGTTCAATTTCATTTTCCAACAGAGCAGGCACAATATCCGTTTTAAATGCCTCAGAGAAGTCAACAAAAAAAACCTTTCGTCCAAAATCGGAATTCTCATGTAAATTCATTTTACCACCTAAAAATCGGCAAGTTTGGGTGCTCGGGGGAAGGGAATTACATCACGCAAATTCGCCACTCCCGTAACATATCGCAACATTCGTTCAAAACCCAATCCAAAGCCGGAATGGGGAACGCTACCGTATTTTCTCAAATCAAGATACCACCAATAGTCTTCCGGATTCAACTTTAATTCCAACATTCTGGAAGTTAATTTTTGCAAATCATCTTCCCTTTGTGACCCACCGATGATTTCCCCAATTCCGGGAACCAAAACATCCATGGCACGCACCGTTTTGCCATCGGGATTTTGTTTCATATAGAACGCCTTAATTTCGGCAGGATAGTCGGTGATGATTACCGGTTTTTTCAGTAATTTTTCCGTTAAAAACCTTTCGTGTTCCGTTTGTAAGTCGCAACCCCAAAATGGTTTGTACTCAAAATTTTCGCCGGATTTTTCCAATGCGACAATGGCTTCGGTGTAAGGCATTCGTTCAAAGTTTGCGGAATACACGCCTTCCAATGTGGAGATAATGCCTTTTTGTACCCTGTCGTCAAAGAATTTCATATCTTCGCTACAGTTTTTTAGTGCCCAATTAAGCAGATATTTGATGAAACTTTCCGCCAAATCCATGTTTTCGTTCAAGGTGTAAAAGGCCATTTCCGGCTCAATCATCCAAAATTCCGCAAGGTGGCGAGGCGTGTTGGAGTTTTCCGCACGGAATGTGGGGCCAAAGGTATAAACCCTGGAAAGGGCAGTGGCATAGGTTTCGGCTTCCAATTGTCCCGAAACCGTCAGATTGGTCTTTTTTCCGAAAAAATCCTTGGAATAATTGGGTTGCTCACCCTTTTTTGCCAATGCTTCAATGTCCAAAGTGGTCACTTGGAACATTTCCCCGGCACCTTCGCAGTCACTGGATGTGATTATGGGAGTGTGAACATAGAAAAATCCGTTTTCGTGGAAAAAATTGTGGACGGCAAAGGCCATTTCACTACGCATTCTGGCCACAGCACCGAAAAGGTTGGTACGAGGTCGAAGATGTCCGATTTCCCGCAAAAATTCCACAGTATGATGCTTTTTCTGCAAGGGATAATCCGACGGAGATTCGCCAATGAGTTCCAATTCTGTCAAAGATACTTCCACAGCCTGTCCGGACGCCGGAGAGGGAATTAAATTTCCTTTGGCGTGAATTGAGGCTCCGGTGGATACTTTTTGCAACACCTTGTCGATTGCTTCAACATTATTCGAAGTTTCTCTGTCAAAAGTCAGCTGCAAGGACGCAAAACATGAACCGTCGTTCACTTGAATAAAGGCCAAATTTTTTGCATCTCGTTTTGTACGCACCCATCCGTAAACATCAACCGGTCTTCCGTCCGGATTTGAGGTTAAAATATCTTTTATAAGCACTACCATAATGTAATAGTATACATTAAAAAAAAAGTTTTGTCAAGTGCTTTTTGCAAAGATTATTTTTTCCCCCGTTGCTTCAATTTGATAATGTCGGCTCGAACTTTGTTGATGGAGTAGAGTAGTTGAAAATCCGTTTCGTTGGCCAGTTCGTTTACAATAACTTCGCCGCATTTTTTTGGAGATAAATTCTGATTTTCATTTAAGTACTGAATACGCATGGCAATTTGTATATCTCTCATGGAAAATTCCAAAATGCCATCCTCATTTTTTTTGGGACATAAAAACGGAAACCTTTTCACCCAATACCGTAATTTATGTTGGGAAATTTTTAACAGTTGAGAAACTTCCATCAATGTCATATTTCCTCCCGTTTTTTCCGACTGGCCTTGTATTCGATTAAAATTGGAATTTTTTCCAGCCCCAAGTCTTCCCGAATCCTGTTTTTTAAATAGGATGTGTAGCTTTCAGGCATATCATCGGGGTGGGTGCAGAAAAACAGAAATTTCGCAGGATTAACCGATTGCTGAACCCCGTATCGTAATTTGACTCGTTTTCCTGCCACCATGGGAACGGATTTTCTCACAGTCCAGTCTCGTAATGCGGTGTTCAGAACCGAGGTTTCAATTTTTCGGGTCAATTGTTCGTACACAATGAGGGCTTCATCCAAAAGGTCCTTAATTCCCTTGCCTTCGGTGGCGCAAATGGGTAAAATCGGGGCAAATTCCATGTGACCGAACATAACGTTAATGTGGTTTTTAATGGATTTCAAAGCCTGTTTTTCCGCCTGTCTGCCGGAAAATTTCCCTTCGTTCAAGTCCAATGTGTCCCATTTATTTAGGACGAAAATTACACCGCAGCCTCGTTCGCAGGCAAGGGCCGCAATTTTTTTGTCCTGTTCGGTGAGGCCTTCTTTCGCATCAATGAGGTGAAAGACCAAATCCGCTTCGTCCAAGGTTTTGATTGCACGATTCACCGAGTAGTATTCCAGGGATTCTTCCACCTTTTTTTTCTTTCGAATACCTGCCGTGTCCAAAATGTGAAAATTACGGTCGCGATAGGTAAAATCACCCTCCACCACGTCGCGGGTGGTTCCGGCATAATCACTGACAATGGAGCGTTCCGAATGGGTTAGACGGTTGCACAGGGTTGATTTGCCCGTATTGGGCTTTCCCAACACCGCCACGGAAATTTTCGAAAAACTGTCCTTTTCCCGAACTTGGGTAAAATCCAAATCCCTTACCAATGCCGCGGCAAGGTCGCTTATGTTATCGCCGTGTTCCGCACTGATGAAAAACAGTTTTGGAAAACCAAACTTGTAAAAATCACAGGCTTCGTTGGAAAGACGGCCGCCTTCGGTTTTGTTCACCGCAGCCACCACTTTATTCCAAAAAGGACGCAAAATGGCGATAAATTCTTCGTCTTCTCCGGTTATTTCCTCCGCATCCAGCAGTAAAAGGATTTTGTCCGCACCTTTTAGGGCTGCCACAGTGCCGGAAACAACAATTTCGTCCAGTTCCGCCTCTTTGGTGCCTTCTTCTCTGTCCAACTTAAAGCCACCGGTGTCGGTGAGTAAGACCGGATAGCCCGACAAAAAAGCCTGTTTTTCAATTTTATCCCTGGTGGCACCGGGAGTGGGATCGGTAATGGCCAGTCTTGTGTGAAGAAAACGGTTGAATAATGTTGATTTACCCACATTAGGTCGTCCGGTGATTACAACGCGGGGTAGGTTTTCATACTCCTTCGAGGAATCGAAGAAAATTACTTCATTTTGGTTCATCTCGTTTAAATCCTCGAATTTCCCGCTCCATGGAAGTGAAGAAAAGTTCTTCGGTTACGGAAGCCTTCAAACAGGCAAAAACACAGTTGTCTCCTCCGGCAATGGTACCTAAAACCACGTCAGACATGAGTGTGTCAATGGCATTGGCCACAATATCGGTAAAACCGGAATGGGTTTTTATTACAGCAATGTTATTGGAAAGGGTGACGGAAATGTATCCTCGCAAAAAATCCCTTGCGTAGTCAATTTCGGAAAGGTGGTTATCGTAGGGTAGAGTGAGGATGTATCCTTTCGCACCTGAAATTTTGTTTACTTTAAGAGCCTTCAAATCCCTGGAAAGAGTTGCCTGGGTTACGTCATAACCCAGATTTTGCAAAATCGGAAGCAAAGCCTCTTGGGAGGAAATTTCCTGCTCGGTGAGAATTTCTTTAAGAACTTCAAGACGTGCACGTCGTTTTCGCATGCCATTATTATTGCATAAAAATTCAAAAATGTCAAGTGTTTTTGAAAAAAAATTTTGAATTTTCAATCAGCGCAACGGGATGCATCTCCTTGGAGAATTTCCAAACCGTGTTCCAATTCCCGGAATATGAATTCAAGGCATTCTTTCACCGCTTTGGGGCTTCCGGGCAGGTTTACAATAAGGCTTTTTCCCCGAATTCCGCAAAGGCCGCGACTTAACATGGCCCTTTTGGTAAATTGCATACTGTATGCCCTCATGGCTTCGGCAATTCCGGGGCACATTCGGGAACACACTTGGGCTGTGGCTTCGGGAGTAACATCTCTGGGGGAAAAACCGGTTCCGCCGGTGGTTAAAATTAAATCCGCCATGTCCTCGTCTGCAATTTTTTCCATAACTTCGGCTAAAATATTTTGTTCATCCGGATAGATTTCTTGAAACACCACAGACCAACCCATTTCTTCGCCCATACGACGAATTTCGGGACCACTTTTGTCTTCCCGTTCTCCTCTGTATGAAGAGTCGCTGGAAGTCAGAATTGCCAAACGTTTTTTCATATAATAAATCCTTTGGAACATTCTATCCGAAAATAAATGTTTTGTCAAATCATTTTTAGAGTAAAAAAACAGTCAGTTCCCTTGACAAAAACTCACAAATCTGCTACATTCAAACTGTGAAAAAAGTCTCCGGTTTCATGGTTGCAAAAATTTTTTTTCTCACTGTGATTTTGATGCTGCCTTTGTCTTGTCAAAAAAAAGTTCCCACACAAAGCGAGGACAACAAGAAAACCGTTTTGTGCACAACATTTTCCGTTTACGATTGGGTGCGAAACATTTTGGGCAATAACAGTGATATAACGCCTATTTTGCTTTTCGCCGGCGTTGATATGCATAATTTTTTCGCCACTGCCGAAACCTTTGTTACCGTTTCCCAAAGCGATCTTCTGGTAACAGTGGGTGGTATCAGCGAACATTGGACAGATGAATTGCCCCAATCCATGCAACCAAAATCGATGTTGAAACTTTCTTCCAATTCCGATGAGGATGAACACATTTGGCTCTCTCTGCGGGATGCAACTTCTTCCTGCGAAAAAATTCGTGACAAACTCATTGAAGTTTTTCCCGAAGAAAAGGCCCGATTTACGGAAAATTGCCGTCGGTACATTGAAGAAATATGGACATTGGAAAGGGAACTTTCCGCCATTGCCTCGGAAAACAATGGAAAAAAGGTTATTTTCGCCGACCGTTTTCCTTTCGGTCCTTTCTTCCATGACGAAATTTTTACTTCCAATGACATAGAATGCTTTGCCGCCTTTTCTTCCTGCGGAACGGAAAGCGCCGCATCCTTCAATCAACTGGTTTTCTTGGGAGAAAAAATCCAACAGTTTGATGTAAAAACAATTTTCGTTTCGGAAAATTCCGATAAGAAAATCGCAACCTCTCTAATGGAGTTAATTGACCGAAAGGACATTTCCGTCGTCGAATTGGATTCCATGCAAATCGTTTCTTGGGAGGAAATCAATTCGGGAAAATCCTATTTGAAAACCATGGCGGAAAACATTTCCGTGTTACGGGAAGGTTTGCGATGAAGGCTTTAATCGAATGCGAAAATTTGGTGATAAAACATTCGGCAAATCTCACTGTAAAGGACTTGAATTTCAAGGTTTTTCCCGGTGATTTTTTGGTGATTTGCGGTGCCAACGGTTGCGGTAAAACCACCTTGCTCAGAGCCATTTTGGGGCTACATCCCATTTCTTCGGGAACTCTTCGTGTTGATTCCTCATTAAAGGGACAAATCGGTTATCTCCCCCAACAGGTTGCATCCGCCGAATATTTTCCGGCCTCCGTTGGGGAAGTGATAATGTCCGGATGTACACCTTCCGCATTCCCTTTTTTCACCGGAAAGCACCGTGCTGTGGCTGAGGATGCAATGGAAAAACTTTCCGTGGCCGATATTCGCAGAAAAAACTTTTCCGCTCTTTCCGGCGGACAACAAAGACGAGTCCTGTTGGCCAGAGCGCTTTGCGCCGCCAAAAAATTGCTGATTCTCGACGAGCCGGATGCCGCCTTGGACAAAGAATCCATGGATAAAATCCCATTGCTTTTGGGAAAACTGAATGAAGGCGGTCTTTCCGTTATTGTGGTAACCCACGATTTTTCGGCATTTTCGGAAATTGGAAAAACCGTTCTTTCCATCGGTGAGAAAAACTTTTTCGGTACCGTGGCGGGCTTTCGGAGGCTAAAATGATTGAAAAAATACTGGAATTTTCCGCCTTTCCCTTTGTGCAAAATGCCCTTATTGTGGGCGCCCTCATTGCCCTGTGTTCATCCCTTTTCGGCACCACATTGATTTTGCAACGATTTTCATTCATAGGCGACGGACTTTCCCATTTAGCCTTTGGCGTTTTTGCCATTGCCGGTGTGCTGAAAATTGTTGCTCCCATGACCGTGGTGATACCGGTTATGGTGATTTCCGCCATTTTGCTGCTGAATTTCGGTAAAAAAATCGGTGGCGACGTGGCGATCGCAATGATTTCCGTGGGAATGTTGGGAATAGGTTACTTGGTTTTAAGCATTTTTTCCCCATCATCAAATATTTCCGGAGATGTTTGCAATATGCTTTTTGGCACAACCGCCATTCTGACCCTTTCGTCTCGGGAAATAATTTTGTGTGCCTGTGTTTCCCTCACGGCGGTTTTGATTTTCATTTTCGGCTATCACCGGATTTTTACCGTGTCCTTCGACTTTGATTTTGCCCAAAGTTCCGGGATAAATGCCGGTCTTTGGAAGATGATAATCGCATCTGTGGTGGCGGTGGTCATTGTTTTGGCCATGACCTTGGTGGGTTCCCTTTTGGTATGTGCCTTGATTGTGTTTCCCGGTTTCTGTGCAATGCAGGTTTGCCGACGGTTTAAAAGCGTAACGGTGGTTTCCGCCCTAATTGGGGTGTTTGGAACCCTGTCGGGACTGTTGATATCCATTGGCGCCTCATCCCCGGTGGGACCCACCATTGTATGCGTTTTCCTAATTGTGCTTTTTGCGGTTTTAGGGGTGAAAAAAAATCCTTTCCGCCGATGACCACAATGGAATTTTATAAAAAAAAATTGCCTTTTTTGATGGGATATTAACGAAATATTGAAAAAACATTGAAAAACGTAAATAAAATAAAAAAAAATTAGTTTATTTTATATTTTTGCTTGACAAATTCTAAATTCTGTGTTACAATATGACAAAGGGTTTGAACCGGGTAAAATCGGTTTTAACTCGAAAGAAAGTAAAAAATAGACATAAAGTAAAAAAAAGAGAAAGTTGAGAAAAAAGTATTCCAATTTTGTTAAGTGGAACAAGGAGGGCCATTATGAGGCTTCAAAAGTTGTATTTAAAAGTATCGTTGTTGCTGACATTCGTTGCTTTTGTGTCCTGCGGTAGCAATTTTGTGACCCTGGATGAACACAAAGTTTCGGTGGATTCGTCCATTGTGGGAGGACGAATTAAAGTTTCAGCAAATATGTTCGCCGTGGGTAGCAACGTAGACGTGCAGGTAATTCCCGACGTGGGCTACACGGTGGTGGAAAATTCGTTGAACTACACTATGGGAAAACGAACGGTTCCCATACGGAAAGGTTATTTTACCATGCCTGCCGGAGATGTTTTTCTTTCAGCTCAATTCACTAAAATGTATGAGACACAAATCGAAACGGAAGAGATCATCTATTTCCAGGGAGATATGATTTACGAACCCACGATTAAGTCAAATTCCGATTCCTACTCTTTGGAGTGGCATTCAGAGGACATTTCCATTGTGGATCTCGGTGAGGTTGCAGGACGCCCCTTGGCTCGCAACTTTCTCGGTCTTACCCTTGGCGGTTCCTTTGGACGCAAAAGCGGAAGCACAAAAGTTGTTTTGACCAGCAGCGAGGGAGCACAGACCAGCATTACGGTAGTCTCATTGCCTCGCTATTTTACAATAAATTCCGAAGGTGTAATCACCGCCGTTTCTTCCGATTACAAAGGCGGAGAATTGTTCATTCCTTCCTGTATTGACGGTATGGAAGTACGTGGAATCGGAAACAGTGTTTTTTCCAACAAAAACATCACATCCGTGGTTTTACCGCCCACACTGAAAAGTATTGGCGATTATTCATTCCGCGGAAACAACATTGAAACATTGACATTGCCCGCATCTCTTGAAACCATCGGTACCGGTGCATTCTTGGAAAGTGGCCTGGTGGAAGTAAACCTTGCCGCAACAATGCCGTCCCAGAGTTACATTGCGGACGATGCCTTCGGAAGCAGCCTAATTTCAATTGTGGTGGAAACGGAAGGCCTTGCCTCATATCGACGAGCCTTGGTGTGGGAAAAATATGTGACCAAATTAACATCAAAAGATGCATATCGCATGACCATCAGTCAGCTTGAATTTGGAAGCATCACACTGACAGTGGGCGGAATCGAAGTGGCCTCAGCCCTTCCCGGTGAAGAGGTTCTCGTTTCCGTTCGTTCCGATGAAACTCACCAGTATTCCGAAAATACCCTGCGATATATGGGAATGAGCAGTGGACGGGTTTCCTTGATAACCTTTGATGACATTCGCGGTTTCATCTTTAAGATGCCCGCTGAAACCATTCTTATTATGGCCGATTTTGAGACACGGGATTTTAACGTGAATGTGGACTATTTAGGCCCCAGTACCGACGGAACTACCGGTTCCGTTGCCCCCCCCGCGGACCAAATTGAGAAGTGGGGCGTTGTCAGTGTGACACGAGACGGTGATAGCCTCACCAATTTCAAGATGGTGGCCGCACCTAACACAGGATATGTTATAAAATCCGTAATTGTCAATTACAAGGATGGCGATAAGGTGCTGTTTGAAGTACCCACGGAGCGAGTGGGTGAATTGGTTTATCGTTTCAGCATACTTGAAGATCAACTGGTTGCCGACGGAACCATTTCCGTTGATGTGGTATGGGATGCTGTTAAAATATCCTTATTATTCTCCACAAAGGCGGGCATTACAAAGGTGGCTCATGCCTATGGGCGACCATTGCCGGCATTGCCGATCTCTGTATCTGAATTGAATTCCCACGCAAAGGGAATGATGTATATGGGCTTTTTTGACGCCTACGAGGGAGGGAATTGTTATTATTCCTCCGACGGTCAGATTATTAACCCCGATGAACCCTTTGCCCCCGCATATTTTGGCACGGAAATGACGTTCTATGCCCAGTACGAGCCGGTTTCTGTTCTAATGACAGTGCGAAACGGACAACCAATGGGTATAACCTCGGAGGAGTACATTTCCGCCGCTCGAGAATTTGCCCAGGGTACGGTTACCACTGCGGAAACAAAGTTTGATTCGCCATATGCCAGAGTATCGTTACCGCAGATACCCGATAATTTGGTGACAGCTTTCAAGAATTACCAGTTTGCGGGATATTTCAAGGATCCTTCCGATATTAAAACCCAAACCCATGATCGATACGGCCAACCCATAAGCGGCCGTGTGTCCGATGAGATTGATAACTTTGAGGTAATAGGCCTTTGGGAGCAAAAACGAATTTCGGTGAAGGTTGACTTTGGTTTTGACGTGAAGAATTTGCCCTCAACCAATGAGGCATATTTTACCAGTAAAAGCAACGGTATAGCAGGCACCTGTATGGCAGGAGTTATGCCCCCCGTGGTTGACTGGCCGGTGCCCTATCGCCCCACATTTAGGTGTGTGGGTCTGTACGACGTAAAAAACACCGTCAGTTCTCAAAATAAGTTGGGTAATAAATATTATGACGTTAAGTACTCCACCAATGGTCCTGCCGACGGAACAGGTGAAATCGTAATCGGTAAAGATGGTTTCCCCACGGGAGCAAGTCTTGTACCCTGCGAAAACATGAAGGTAAAATGCTCCACGGATGATAATGTGTTGACCTTGTATCCGGCATGGAACTTTGAAGGAATAATTCTTGAGGATAACTTAACGGCAACCTCACGGTTGCGGGAACTTAAAGCCGGTGTGCATACCTACGGAATTTTTAAAGATATAACGATAGACCAAGTTGACAACCGTAGCGCAATAAGTTTGGTTCCCGAAAAGGCAAATGAAAATGATAAAACAGCAGCGGAATTAATTGGCGGAACTGCAACGACTGTTTTGCGCCTGTTCATTGAAAAAGGAGCAACCTTAACGGCAAAGGCGGGAAAATCCTATGGTTCTTTGAGTGGTCGCGCAGGTATTCATGTGCCCGTCGGTACTCGATTGGAAATTTATGGCGGCGGAACACTCGTTGCGGAAGGTGGATACACCGATCCCGCTCATATGTACCGTTTTGGCTATAATTGGTTCGACTACGATGACTATATTGTCAAAGACGCAAAATATGTTGGTGCTGATGTTTACGGTCCGACTCATAACGATCGCTATGACGGAAATGTTTCAATCTATGAAGCCTGGTTGCGAGCTACGAAACTCCTTGACAATGATGGTAAATTAGGCAGCTATCTAAAGCCTACCGATTCATCCTATGTCTTTGTGCGAGACGCCACTAGGCGAGACCCCGAGAAGGGTGATATATATGTTAAGACACAATTAACATCAACGGGTGATGTTGTATTCGAAGCGATTGCTGAAGGTGAGTTTGATAGGCCGGAGAATCAACCGGTGAAACTTTATCAAAGATCCGCCAACAGATTTAAAAATGAGGGTACTTATACGGAAGATCCCACTGATGAAAAAAATAATTGGGGTGGTACTAAAACATCTGAGGACGAGAAAGTTTCAGTTACCATTGGCCCCGATTATGCAGGCGTCAAAGATGGAGATGTGCCTGAAATAACCTATGAGGATCTTTGTCTCCTATGGCTTCCGGAGGATGGTTTTATTCTGGGAAAGACGCACGACGGTAGTTACAGCGGCGATGATGGGAAAAATAACGGTAAAAATGACCATACCTCCAGGCACGGCGGAGATGATAAGTTTATTGATTTCCCGAACGGACGTGAGGGTAAGGAGGTTCCGGCAAAATTGCGTACATTGGGAGCATGGGGTACGCCGGGGTCCGGAGCCGCCATCGGAAGCCATGGTGGTCTTGGAGGCCTGTCAGGTGCTGCCGGTCATGACGGATATCCCGCGGGGGAAATTTTGATTGCCGATGCCGTATCCCTTGAGTTGACGGTTCACGAAGGCTTGCCCATCCATGGTGGAATGGGCGGTGGCGGTAACAATATTATACGCGAAGATGACCGTGAAGGAACACCCGGTGGCGGCGGTGGTGGCGGCGGTGGAGTTGGTGCCCCCATT
>JAFNZQ010000141.1 GCA_017382775.1 Spirochaetaceae bacterium | reverse complement strand
GTTCCACTGTGGCCTTTATTCGCCGTATGAACGAGGAAGCTGCAAAATTAGGATTAAAAAACACATTTTTTGCTGACATTTCCGGATACAGTGAGTTAAACTTAACAACTCCCAGGGAATTTGCAACATTTTGTCGAATTTACAGTTTAAGATTTCCCGATGCCATGAAACGCTATAACGGAGCTGAAGAAATGCACTATCCCTTGGCGAAAAACATAGGTGTGGGAGCTCAACCTCGTGAAACCCGAACCCTTAAATCCACAAATAAACTTTTATCAATAATTCCGGGCTGCGACGGATTAAAAACCGGTTATATTCCCGAATCCGGATACAACTTTTCCTTTACCGCAAAAAACGGTTCCAGCCGTGTTATAGCAATTTTAATGGGAGGAAAAGGTAGCAACCGTGCTGAAGGGGATAAATATCGTATTTCCGATATCAGTGCCATTGCAAATTGGTTCTACGGAAATTTTGAGACACTTCCCACCAGTCAAAATCGCCGTTGGGCGGTGAAAGTTTGGGGCGGTGAAGATAATTCCGTTTACTTGACCGAAAGCCTTAACACGGCAATTACCGTACCAAATATGATGAAAAACGCGGTGGAAAATGTACAGGAAACTGTGGAAATTCCCCGAAACTTATCGGCTCCCATTGAAGCGGGAACGGAATACGGTAAAATCGTATACAGGTTGGGTAATAATGTACTTCAAGAAATCCCCCTTGTGGCGGATCGCAACATTGAAGAAGGCAGTTTGGTAAAAAAATTCCTCGACGATATCGCCCACGTTTTTGTACAGTAATTTAATTTTTACCGGTTTTATCGGAATTCTTTTGGCGAAGTTGCCGATTGGTTTCGTGTCGAAATTCGGTGATTCTTGGGAGAGCGGTGGTATCCGGGCTACTTCTCTCCCCGTTCATAAGACGCTGATATGCAACTCCCGCAACTTGAGCTGCATTATCACCACATAAGTTTAAAGGCGGAAAAATAAAGTTAATATCTTCCCGAGAAGTTAGCATTGTCCTGAGAGCCGAATTTGCCGCAACGCCTCCTCCCACAACCACTGTATTTATGGAATAGTCAGCACAAGCCAACAGTAATTTATCAACCAGAATTTTACAAGCGGCATATTGAAAGGCAGCTGCGAGATTTTCCGTGTTCTGTTCGTATTCCCCATTCCAAAATTGATTACATTGGTTGATGGCGCCGGTTTTTAATCCCGAATAGGATACATCATATCGATGGTGATCGCCCTTTAAGTTTGGCATGGGGAATTGGGCTGCTTTAGGGTTCCCCTTTGCTGCCAATTTATCGATTACCGCTCCTCCGGGATATCCCAATCCGTAGAATTTTGATACCTTATCGAAGGTCTCTCCAATGGCATCATCGATGGTTGTGCCCAAAACCTCAATTTCATTAAAGTCTTTTATCAGAGCAATTATTGTGTGACCGCCGGAAACCAAAAGGCCGATATAAGGATATTGTGGCTTCTTTTTTGGCTCTTCCGAGGGAGTATGCAAGGATGATGCATAAAGATGTGCTTCCAGGTGATTTATGGCCAAAAAAGGCTTGTCGCAGGTAAAGGCTAATGTTTTGGCAAAGGTTGTTCCCACCAAAAGGGCTCCCATAAGGCCGGGGCGATTAACTGCTGCGAATGCATCAATGTCGGATAAGGTTAGATTTGCATCGGATAAGGCCTGTTTCACCACGGGAAGAATCCACTCAATGTGTTTACGACCGGCAATTTCCGGCACAACACCATTGTACTTTTTATGAAAGGGAATTTGTGTTGCAACAACATTGCTGAGAATACACTCACCGTCTTGAACAACGGCTGCGGCAGTTTCGTCGCAAGAAGATTCAATACCTAAAATTTTCATTTAGCAGGGGCAGGACTTGAACCTGCGACCTCCGGGTTATGAGCCCGACGAGCTGCCAACTGCTCTACCCTGCGTTGACTGTATAATACTACCATACATAAAATTTTATGTCAAGTATTTTTAAAAAAAAATAGATTTTTTTTTAAAAAAGTTGTTTTTTTTTTATTTTTCGGTTATTATATATCCGTATGAATAATTGGATTAAAACAAAAATTGACGGAACCATGGTTAAAGCCATGAGTGAAAAATTCGGTTGCGACGTTATTACTTCTTCAATCCTTCTGCGAAGAGATCTTGCAGGGAAAGATGACCTAATTTATTATTTGGAAGACGATCTTCGGTATACCCACAGTCCTTTCCTGTTTGCATCAATGGAAGATGCGGTGGATAGGATTTACGATGCAGCGGAAAACAAAGAAAAGGTGCTAATCTTTGGAGACCGTGATGTTGACGGCATAACCGCCACCGTTCTCATGTACGAAAATCTTAAAAATTACATATCGGATGTGTCTTATCAAGTTCCCATGGGGGATGAGTTATACGGACTTTCCAAGGATGCGGTTAAAGCCTTTGCCGATGCAGGCGGTACATTGATTATAACAGTGGATTGCGGAATTTCCAATCACGAGGAAATCGAATATGCCAAGGAATTTTGTATTGATGTTATTGTCATAGACCATCACACACCACAAGAAGTTCTGCCCGACGCTTGTGCCATAATCAATCCGAAGGTGGAAGACTGTGGCTATCCCTTTAAGGATCTTTCGGGATGTGCTGTAGCCTACAAGGTTTGTCAAGCCCTACGT
>JAFNZQ010000140.1 GCA_017382775.1 Spirochaetaceae bacterium | reverse complement strand
TTTTATTTTCCGCTGAAGCCGGGGAAAAAATGGAAAGACACAGCCCGGCAATTAACAAAATAAATGCAATTCCGGCCCCGATGATTATAAACTTTTTTTTAAGTAGAATTTTCATTAAAGAGTTTCTCCGCCTCGTCAATGGTTAAAAATTCGAATACATAGTTATTTAAATCTTTAAGAAAGCCTTCTAAATTTCGTGGAAAAAGTTGTTCGGATTTTGTGATGAAAATCAGCAGCTCCTTTGCCTGCTCCGGGGATAGACTCGCAACAAATTGTAAATTTAAGGTCGAAGCTTCCATCATGAGTCAAATTCCGTCAAATTAAAACGAAGTGGTTCGTTTTTGCGATATTCATCAAGGATGGCAGATATTTTTTCGAAAGGCACATGAGAGTTTGATGCAGAATCAACTTCGGTACAAATACCGGGACAGTGCCTTGCCTCATCTTTCCATGAAGTCTCATTATCCAATATTCCGGTCCAAAAAGGATAAGTCCTACATTGTACCGGACGGGAATCGTATACTGTACATCCTTGATCCCAAAAAATACAGTCATAATTGCTTTTTTCTTGCAGAGACACAACCAAAGTGCCATCAAAATAGGGAACGCATCTACAATAGGATGAGATAAAATCTTTCATTGAAAGGGAAAAAGACTTACACAAACGAGACAAATCCTCGCGAGACAAAAAAACACTACCGGGCTCATGCCGGCAACAATGAGAACAACGTTTACAGGAAAAATTCAACCCACCCTGAAAAAACACTTGGGGAGAGAAGGATTCGGACCTTCGAAGGCTGAGCCAACAGATTTACAGTCTGCCCCCTTTGACCGCTCGGGAATCTCCCCATAACCAACAAGCCAGCCAACTTAGGGATTCGAACCCTAGACCCCGAGATTACAAATCACGTGCTCTGGCCAGCTGAGCTAAGTTGGCAACTATGGTAGTGTATAACATATAAAAAAAAATGTCAAGCACTTTTTAAAAAAAAGTCAAAAAAAATTTATTTTTTTTTAAGTTTTTTTTATTTTTCGGTTAAGCAATGGTATAATTTAACTATCTCGGCAGCAACTGTATACTAAATCATACAGTTGCTGTGCAGTTTTTTATACAGTTTTGAAAAAAAATATTTATTTTACTTCGAAAAAAATACTTGCTTTTTTTTTTATTGTGTGATATAATTATTGGAGTGTGCACTTGAGATCATACGATGAAGTTAATTTTAGTATTCCACCTCTCATAGTTCAAAGCGATAGGACAATTCTTTTGGATATTCATTCGCCCCTTGCCGATGAATGCCGTAATGCCATAATTCCCTTTGCTGAATTGGAAAAGTCTCCGGAACATTTACATACATATCGTATAACGCCCCTTTCTTTGTGGAATGCGGCCAGTGTAGACTTTTCCGGCGAGAAAGTTATTTCTGTCCTCAATAAATATTCCAGGTATCCGGTTCCCCAACCTGTTGAAGCATGGATTGAACAAACCGAAGGGCGTTTCGGAAAGTTGACTTTGCTTCCATTGCCTGAAAACTTCAGTTATGATGGATTATTGCCGGATGTGGAATATCTTTTGCTGAAAACGGAAGCCGATATAGTTTTTAGGGAAATATGTGCATCCGGTCCATTGCAAAAATTGCTTATTCCCTACGATGCATTTTCTTTTTTACTAAAACTTGTGGACAGAGGTACCATAAAACAAGAATTGATGAAGTTGGGCTGGCCTGTACGTGATAATGTTCCTCTTTCCGACGGAGAGCCTTTGGAATTTTCACTTAGGGATAAATCCGATGGAGATAAGCCACTTTTGATTCGTGATTATCAAAAAAGTGCCGGAGATGCCCTATTGGGAAATTTGGAGCCCGGCACAGGCTACGGAACCATCGTTTTGCCCTGTGGTGCCGGAAAAACCATTGTGGGAATGTACATAATGCACAGGCTGCAAACATGTACCCTAATAATAACCACAAATATTTCCGCAGTTCATCAATGGATCGATGAACTGTTGGATAAAACTTCACTGACAAGGGATGATATTGCCGAATATACCGGTGCGGAAAAGGAAATTAAACCTGTTACCATTGCCACTTATCAAATTCTGACTTGGCGTCATCCCCAAACTGATAACTTCCCCCATTTTAGTATTTTTAAAGAACGTTCTTGGGGCCTGGTCATTTATGATGAGGTACATCTCCTACCCGCTCCGGTTTTTCGCGTCACTGCGGAAATACAGGCCATTCGTCGTGTAGGCCTTACAGCCACATTGATTCGAGAAGACGGTTGCGAAAATATGATTTTTAGTCTCGTTGGCCCCAAGCGTTATGATGTTCCATGGAAAGAACTGGAACGAAATGGCTGGATTGCCAGTGCAAAATGCGTGGAAATTTGTGTTGATTTACCGGAAAACAAGCAAATTGAGTATGTAACTTCGGATTTACGTTCCAAACACAGAATTTCCAGTGAGA
>JAFNZQ010000139.1 GCA_017382775.1 Spirochaetaceae bacterium | reverse complement strand
GGAAAAAAGCAATTTACACTTCTTTCTGTTTTGGACAGAACCGTAACGCCCATGGGACATCGTTTTTTAAGAAACAATCTAACGGAACCGCTTATTTCCGCTGATGAAATTTCTTGGCGACAGGAAAAGGTTCAGTTTTATTTTGATGATTCTAACCGTCTTAATCAAACCAGAACCGGTTTAAAATCGATTTTGGATATAGAACGTTTCGCTTCTCGAATCGTAATGGGGAAAGCCAATGCTTGCGATTTTATTGCTTTAAAACAAAGCCTTTTCGCTTATGCCGAATTAGTAAACTCCGGCCTTATTGAAGGTGATAATGCCCATAACGCATTACGTATGGCCAATCAAATTGATACTACCATAGTTGACGAGCCTTCACCGGTTTTCAATGATGGTAATCTGATTAAGCGTGGTTTTAATAATGAATTAGACAAAGATTATCGATTAAAAGAAAATTTTCAAGGTATTTTGGATGAATACATTGAGGAAGAACGGCGTGCAAGTGGAATTGAAAATCTTAAAGTACGTTACAACAGAAAAAACGGCTATTATCTGGAAGTTTCTCGAGGAAAATTAGATATTGTTCCCGATTACTTTATTCGAAAACGCTCTCTTGTAAACGGAGATCGTTTTACCACAGAAAAATTATCCCAATTAGAATTGGATTGTGTTTCGGTTGCCGACCGCATAATTGAAAGTGAACGTGCTTTGTTTTTCGCTTTTCGAAATGAATTTGCACAAAATATTTCCGTTTTGCACGAAATTTCCGCTGAGGTGGCACGTGGCGATTTTTTTTCAACTTTAGCTTTCTGCGCAAAAGAATATAATTGGGTTTGTCCCACAGTTGATGATTCAGACCTGCTCATGATAAAAAACGGTCGACATCCTGTGGTGGAAAACAATTTGCCTATTGGCGAATTTGTTCCCAACGATCTTACATTAGACGAAAAATTTTTCGCTCTCATTACCGGACCCAATATGGCCGGTAAAAGTACATTTTTACGACAAAGTGCATTGATGGTGATTTTGGCACAAATCGGGTCTTTCATTCCGGCTGAGGAAGCCCGAATCGGTATTGTGAAGCGAATTTTTTGTCGTGTAGGTGCTCAAGACAACTTGGCAAATGGAGAATCCACTTTTTTGGTGGAAATGAACGAAACGGGTAACATCCTGCGAAATGCCACATCGAAAAGCCTTATTCTAATGGATGAAATCGGTCGTGGCACTTCTACCGAGGACGGACTATCCATTGCACAAGCCGTGATGGAATTTTTACTGGATGTTGTTGGAGCCAAAACTCTTTTTGCCACGCATTATCATGAATTGACAAGAATTGAACATCCAAAAATGACATTGCTTTGTCCTGATGTAGTGGAAGAAAATGATAACGTTATTTTTACTCGAAAAATGAATGAAGGAGCCAGTAAAAATTCTTACGGAATTCATGTAGCAAAATTAGCCGGTTTGCCTTCACCCGTAATTTTGAGAGCAACACAATTGCTAAACAAATTTTTATCAAACAAGGGGGAAAGTCATCCTGTCGAAAAGAAAATTTCTCAAAAAAAAGAAGTTCTTCCATCTTCATCTCTTTTTCCGATTTCTGAAATTATACTCAACGAATTATCATCGGTTGATTGCAATAAGTTAACTCCCCTTGAGGCACTGATGAAAATTAGTCGATGGCAAGAAGAATTGCGTTAAAATAAATTAAAATTTACTGTTTGTCATGATGGCAAATGAGTGGTTAAATTTCGCAACCAACGTTCTTTTTTCAGCCAAATGTGGGCAAAAAGTATTTTCACGAAATCCGTACTTTTCACAATGGCGTAAAGTATGGGTGGGGAAATTTTTGTGGTGGCGGCCAAAATAAACAATATTGGGAAAAACAGAATTAAAATTACCGAAGTGTCCATCACCGCTCCCATCAAGGTGTCACCGCCTGCTCTGGAAACGGCCAGTTGGGCATTTACGTAGGTCCACGCCGGCATATACAATGAAAAAACAATAATGACGCGAAAGGCAATTTTTAAAGCATCGGCACTGAGGTTGCCGAAAACCACAGGTAGCAAAAAAGTGGCAAAAAATCCCACAATCATGGCAAAACCACCTAAAAAAGGCGAAAATGATAAAATCCAGCGGGCGTTACGCTTTGCTTCGGACAAATTTCCTTCTCCCAGTTTTGAGCCCACAACCACCGCCGTAATTGTGAAAACCCCTGCAAACGTGGACACTAAAAGGTTGGAAAGATTAAAGCCCGCAGCCAACCCTGCCACCGTTTCCGCACCGCCTCGTCCGTTGAAAATTGCTGTGGCCACCGTTTCTGAAATAACCCAGGCCATTTCTGATATTAAAACCATGGAGGATTTCAAAAAGATTTGCGTAAAAAGTTTCATTCGCATAACAAACAGTTTGGAAACCTTGGTGGCAAAATCCGGTTTTTTAACGAAAAGATAAATCAAAAAAGCAGTCATTTCGCAAATTTTGGCAATCACCGTGGCTGTGGCCGCACCCACAACTTCCATTCTGGGAGCACCCAAATTGCCGTAAATAAGTATCCAGTTGAAAAAGGTGTTTATCAACGTGGCAGTGACGGAAATGATCAAAGGCGGCTTAACGCAACCTGTTTCCCTCAGTGATGTGGCCACCGCGCCGGAAATACAGGTGGGAATCCATGAAAGAGCAAGAGCCCTCATGTATTTTTCACTTTCCGCCAAAATCAAATCTTTGTTCAAATTCCCTTGAAGCATTATCGAAGTAATTTCCCGTGGAAAAAAAATTGATCCTACTGTAACGATTATTCCCACAGCGGCACTGATAACCAGTTTGAATCGGAAAACTTGCTTCATGTTTTCCTTGTCGTCGGCTCCTTTGTATTGGGCCATGAAAATTCCGGCGGAAATGAAAATGGTATTCAAAAGGATTATAAGTACAAAAGAGATTTGTCCGGT